>NZ_JAHCZC010000003.1:0-49092 GCF_018501135.1 Campylobacter sp. 2018MI13
AACTAGGTAAATGCGAAATGATAAAATGGGGTTTAGCATACTAAATTAAATTCTTTTAAAATTTCAATAGGATTAATTAATTTAAATTAATAATGCAATGAATAAATTGGGTTAAAAGATGAAATTCTAATTTTAAATTTCATAGTATTTTAAAAAGCCTATAAATCATTATTCAAAAAATATATAAATTGTAATGCTAAAAATCAAGTAATAAAATAGATATTTTATGAGTTTTAATGACAAAATATGATATTTCGGCAAGAATTTAATTAAAAATTTTAGTTTTTAAAATCCTAATTAAAATTCTTATAATTTTATAAATTATATCTATATTTGCAGCCAAAAAAATCAAAACAAGGCTCTTCATCAATAGCTCTATTGGTATTGCCACAATTGTCTATTTCTATGCTAGATTTTAATTGATGAGTTATGTTAGCACTATCTGTTCTGGTATATAAAAACTCTAAATATCCATTATTTATCTTAAATCCTTCATTAAAAAATACAATATCAAAACTATAAGGAGTAGATAAAAATAATGGTTTTTCTAGTAGTTTTGGTAAGTTTGCTAAATAATTTTTAGTGTTTATTTTGTGTTGTTTTAATTTTTCTAAATCAAATAATTTTAAATCATTAAATTCCTTAACCTCATCAAGGATATAAAAATAAACTCTGTCTTTTTCATACTTATTAGCTATATTTTTATAATAAACTATAGTTTTATCTAAAAAATCATTAGTAGCTATTCTTAAAAGCTCGTCTTTACTTAAAATCTTATTTTCTTTTACACAATATCCTTGCAAGTCTTTTTCATAATTGCTTTTAAAAACATAACTAAAATTATTAAAACTAGAATAATCAACCACAGGTCTAATAAAAAGCATTTCAAAACTAATAATTATTAGGCTAATGGTTAAAAAAGTTTTGAATTTTAGTTTTTTTATTTTTTTGATAAATAATAAAAATAAGATTGTAAAAATTGCTAAATACACTAAAGGAAAAGTAGCATAAAGAATTTTAAAGGCTTTCCATATAAAATAAAAAAACCCATAAATTACTGAAAGAAAAATTGCAATAGCAAATAATATAATTAATAAAATTTCCATAATTACTCCCTTAAATTAGGGAGCTTTTTATCTATCATCGTCAAGTTTAAAATTATTAACAAAATCAGCATTATTAATAGTTTCAACACTTCTTCCGCCAAAACCTATATGAGATTGCGGAATTTCTTCTAGCATTACCACTATTCTCTCACGCTTTTTGCCTAATTTTGTTTCAAAATAATTTGTTAAATCACTTATTATTTCTTCGCATTTTTCTTTATTTGGCATTGGTGCTGCTAATTTTACATTAATTATTGGCATTTATTCTCCTTTGTAGATTTTTTTAAGATTGCTTATTTTAGCAGATGAATTTAAAATTAAAAAATCAGCTATTATAAAACTTAGCATAGCTTTTAAGACAACAGCTCCACGAACACCTACACAAGGATCGTGCCTTCCATAAATTGCATCTTTTATTAGACTAAAGTCTTTATTTAACATAGTTTGTTCTTTAAAAATTGATGGAGTTGGCTTAAAATGAGCTTTAATATAAATACTCTCTCCTGTGCTAATCCCACCGATAATTCCACCACTAAAATTATGTCTAGTATGTAAAAATAAAGGCTTATTAATATTAGTTTTTGCTACTTTAAATGACTTAAAATTAGGGCTTTGTTTTAAAATAGAGCTATTTTGATTTTGCATTAATTCATCATTGCTAACACCTAAAATCTCATCATTTGCAAAAGAGCCATTCATTGAGCTAAGCTTTCTTCCTGCTCCAATTTCAACGCACTTTACAGCATTTAATCCCATAAACGCACTAGCAATTCTAGCATCTAATTTATCATAAAGCCCATCTCCAAGCCCTGCCATTACGCCAAATGCTGCTACGCTAACACTTGCACCTACGCTATCATTGTTATTTTTTGCCTTTGTGATTTCATCTTTAAATAATTCTTTAAATAAATCATCACCTAAAGCATTAAAATCTTTTTCTAAAGCCCTTTTATACTCTTCTTCGCTGAATTTAAACTCATCTAAACTAACACCACCTACCCCACAAATACTAGCATAAGTTCTAATGTTAAATTCTTTTAATATTAAATCAGCAAAAGCACCTGCAATAACCCTTGCTACGCTTTCTCTAGCACTACTTCTACCACCGCCACGATAATCAAAATGCTCGTATTTTGCATAATATGTAAAATCAGCGTGTGCAGGGCGTAAATGCTCTTTATAATCTTTACTTCTTGTATTATTATTTTCTACTAGCACACAAATTGGAGCACCTGTGCTAATATCATTAAATACTCCACTAATAATATTAACTTCATCAGCTTCTTTTCTAGGAGTGCTAAATGCTCCACCACCCTGTCTTAATTTAAGCAAGGAATTTATATAATCAGTATCAATTCTAACCCCTGCAGGATAGTTATCAATAACCACTCCAATTGCTTTTCCGTGACTTTCTCCAAAAGTGTTAAATTTTAAAAATGTTCCAAAACTATTCATCTTCTAACTTCTCTAACGCTAATTTAGCAGCACTTTGCTCTGCTTCTTTTTTGCTATTACCCATTGCTTTTGTAAATAATTCATCATTTAAAAAAAGCCCTATTTCAAATTCTTTTTTATGATCAGGCCCTTTTGTGTGTAAAATCCTATATTCAGGAGTTTGAGCCATTATTGCTTGGGTTTTTTCTTGTAATTTTGTTTTATAGTCTTTAATTAATTCTATATCAATCTTAGGAAAAACTTCATTTAATATCTTAGAGCCAACAGCACAAGCAATCTCATATCCACTTTCTAAATAAATTGCACCTATTATTGCTTCGTAAGCATCTGATAATAAGCTTGGTTTTTTTCTTCCGCCGTTATTTTCTTCAGATACTGATAATTGCAAAAACTCTCCAATTTCAAGATAACTAGCAATTTTTGCAAAAGACTTTTCATTCACTAAAGCTGCTCTTAATTTGCTTAAATCCCCTTCACTATAACGAGAAAAATCCTTGTATAAAATATTTGCTACTATCAAATCAAGCACCGCATCACCTAAAAACTCAAGCCTTTCATTATGAGTTTTGCTAAAACTTTTATGAGTTAAAGCCTGATTTAATAGGGTTTCGTTTTTAAATTTATATCCTAGTTTTTCTTCAATTTTATGATATTTTGAAATTCTTTTTTCTAGCACTACATTAGCATTTATAGTGTTATTTTCATACTCAAGTGCCATACTTCTAGCTAGTTCATCACACATTTCATTGTATTTATCACCATTATGAGCTTTAACCCAAATTGCATTAATATCGTGGATTTTGCTAACTTCTAAATAACTCTTCCATAATTCAACATTTTTTTTGCCTTTAAAATCAGTCTTAACCCAACCACTAAGCCATTCATTAATACCCTTAACTACATATTGACTATCGCTATATAAATCAATCTTGCAAGGTTCTTTTAAGCTTTTTAAAGCGTTAATACAGGCACTTAATTCCATAATATTATTGGTTGTAAGCTTATCTCCACCACTATCTTTAATGATTAAATCATTATCTATAATAATCCAAGCCCAACCCCCTGCTCCAGGATTTTTAAGGCAACTCCCATCAGTATAAATCGTTAATTTTTTCATATCCTTATCCTTAAATTAGCTTGCATTGTATCACACTTAAAACACTGCGAACAAAACGGAGTGTAAAAAATAGATTGTGAAGAGCAATTTTTACATAAATAAAATTGACTGATATTATTTGGATTTATTGTTTCATCATCAATTTTAATTTCTTTAAAACTTTTAGTATTAAAGCTTTTATAATTATTTATAAATTCTAAATCTTTTTCATAATCTCCTAAAACGCACAAACATTTATAAACTTCTTTGCATTCATTGATTTCATTTAATTTAAAATGAATATATCCAAGGCATAGTAGTGCTAATTCATCTCTAGCACGAGATTTTAAAATCTTTAATAAATTTTGTTTAGCGTCGTTTAATAATCCAAGCCTTAAATCACAAACAGATAATAAGTATAATAAATCTTTATCATTTGCAAATTCATTTAATAAATTAATCAAAACATATTTGCACTCTAAAAACATTGAAGCTTTAAAAAATCCATTAGCTAAATTAAGCCTTTCATCAAAACTTAAACTACTTAAATACTTAGGCTCAATTGCATTAAAATTAGCAAGATATTTTTTGATATTTTTATTAGTTTGATTTTCTTTTAAACTTGCAAAAATTATTTGAGCTAAAGCAATAATTAAAACAAGGCTAATTAAAACTAAAATTCCAAAAATAGGATTTCTATAATAGCTAAGTATTAAATCCACTAATATCCTTTAAATAAAATTAATTAATTATACATATAATACTTTTATGATTACAAACGAGAGCATTCAAAGATTAAAAGATAGCATTAACATTGTTGATTTGATTTCAAACTACATTCCCGTGCATAAAAATGGTGCGAATTATATGTGCGTATGTCCGTTTCACGCTGATAAAAATCCTAGTATGGCTGTTCGTGAAAATGAAGGATATTTTCACTGCTTTGGGTGTGGGGCGAATGGTGATGCTATTAGCTTTATGCAAAAATATCATAATTTAGAATTTATAGAAGCAGTAAAAGAATTAGCAAATATTTATGGCTTTATTTTAGAAGATGATAAAAAAACAAAAATTATTCAAAACAACGACGCTTGTAAAATACTCAACGAATATTATATAAGTGAATTAAATATCAGAAGGAATTTGATTGCCTATCTTGAAAAGCGAAAAATCACAAGAGATTTAAGAATTAAGTTTAATCTTGGCTATGCACCAAGTGCAAATGATACTTTAAGGATTTTGCAAAAATCAAATATAGCTTTAGAGCAAGCATTAATAGAAGGGGTAGTTAAAAAAAACGATAATGGAATTTATCCATCTTTTATAGAAAGAATTACCTTTCCAATCTACGATAATACAGGTTATTTAGTAGGTTTTGGAGGACGCACATTAAATCCACAAAATCCTGCAAAATATGTAAATTCTCCCGCTTCAAAACTATTTGATAAAAGTAGTATATTTTACGCTTATCATCTAGCAAAAAATGATATTAATAAACACAAAAGAATGATAATTTGCGAAGGCTATATGGATACAATAAGTCTTCATAAAGCAGGACTTACATATTCAGTAGCAGTGCTAGGAACTGCACTAACAGAGCAGCATTTAAAATTAATTAAAAAAGATTGTTTTGTATCTTTATGCTTTGATAAAGATACAGCGGGAAATGCAGCTGCTTTTAAAGCGGGAGTTTTATTGAGTAAATTTGGCTACAACGCCGAAGTAATAAGGCTAAAAACATATAAAGACCCAGGCGAATACATTGAAAATAATGAAGAATTAAAGCTAAAAACCGAACTAAATAATACTATTAATATAATTAGTTTTTGTATTGAATATATATTTAAAAAAGAATTGAATTTAGATTATATAGACAAATTAAGCATAAGCAAAATTGAGCCATTTTTAATCAAACAAGCATATTCAGCTGTGCTAAATTACACCAATACTATTGATAAATTTTTAGCCAATACTCATCTTAAAATATTTTGCGAAAATTATGGGCTTGATTTTGATTTATTAAACGGAATAAAAGCAAAAGTAATAGATAAAAAACCACAAGCTAAACAAACTCAAAGCAATTCTTTAGAAGATGCGATAATTTATTTTTTAGCTATTTCAAAAGCTAATTTTAATATTCTTATTTTAAGAGAATATTTTCATAATAATTTAATTGATGATGTATTAAATAAAAACTACGCAAATGCTAATATGCTAGAGTTTTTAAACAATATTCACCCTACTAAAAAAGTAGATAATATCTTAGTATTTTTTAATAATTTAGCCAATTATTACGCAAGTTGTAATATCCTAAACGCCTTGCTTTTTAAAAATTACGCTAAAGAATTAATAAAAAATCATAAATTAATTCATAGTAATGATGGTTTAAAAAAGGCTTATCATTGCCTAGTAGAACTAATAGCAAATCATAATAAGCAATTAAGCGATGATGAAAGAGCAAGGCTTAAAGATAATATAAGAAAATTAGGAGAATAAATGAAAGCATTAGCTTTATTTAGTGGTGGTCTTGATAGTATGTTATCAATCACTACCATTGCAAAGCAAGGAATAGAAGTTGAAGCTATTCACATTGATACAGGGTTTGGCGGAAAGAATTTCGCCCTTTTAGAGCGTCGTGCAAATATGGCTGGAGCTAGTTTTAGGGTTGTTGATATTAGTAGTAAATATTTACAAGATGTATTGTTAAATCCAAAATATGGCTATGGCAAGGCTATTAATCCTTGCATTGATTGTCATGGGTATATGTTTAAAACTGCTCTTAGTATGTGTGATGATTTAGGTGCTTCTTTTGTAATTAGTGGAGAAGTGCTAGGTCAGCGTCCAATGAGCCAAAGAGCACAAGCATTAAATAGTGTTGCAAAACTTAGCGAAGATTTAAATAATATCATTTTACGCCCACTTAGTGCAAAATTACTAGCACCTACTATGCCTGAACTTAAAGGCTGGGTTGATAGAGAAAAATTATTTGATTTTAGTGGTAGGGGTAGAACTAGACAAATGGAACTTGCAAAAGTTTATGGTTATAGCGATTATGAAAGCCCTGCTGGTGGGTGTTTGCTAACCTTACAAGCATATAAAAACAAAATCCAAGATTATCTAAAATACAAAACGCTAGATAGTAAAAACGCTGAATTGTTAAGATATGGAAGACATTTAAGACTGCCAAATGGTGCTAAAATGATAATTTCAAGAAATGAAGAAGAAGGTCTAAAAATCTTAAAATTATTAGATAATGAAGAGATAAAAATGAGCGAAATTAGAACCGATTTAATAGGTGCTATTTCTTTACTTGACAATGACGCTAGTTTAGAAGATATTAAACTTGCTTGTTCTTTAGCACTTGCATATGCAAAAAATCCTACTAATAAAGATTGTGAATTTATGCAAAATAATTATTTTGCTAATGCACTTAGCAAAGATGATGCTCAAAAATACTTTATAGTTTGATGAAATTCTTATTTGAAATTCTAGAATTTAAAATAAGAATTTCAAATTCTAAGATTTTATATAAGTATCAAAATAACTTAATTTTAAACATAAATAAAATCATAAAACTAGACTTTTATATCTAAGATTTTGTTATTTACTAAATCTTCTACCACACTAATACTTAAGTCAATTTCTACACTATTTGCAATCGCATTTGCACTTTTGCCTAATTTTTCTAAGATTTTATTATCATCACTTGTAAGTGAATTTAAACCTTGTTGTTTGATTTTTTGAGTTATTTGCATAAGTTTTGCTAAAAGCTCGGCTTGTTCTAATTCTTTTTCTTTTTGCTTGTTTTTGATTTCTTCGGTACTTTGACCTTCTTTTGTAAAATAAGCAATTGACCTTTGAAATTCATTTTGATAGCGTTTTATATCTGTATTTTTCTCTTTTAATTCACTTTTATAATCTTGTTCTTCGCTAATATTTTCAAAATTAATCTCAGCAAAACTCAAAACCCCATCAAAATCCCTATCACTAGATATTACACTATCTAAATACTCGCTAATACTTGTGCCAATTTCTAAGGTTAATTTATCATATGTTTTAGTATTTATAAATCTTTCATCACTTAATTTATTTACTACATAAATATATCCATTAAACTCGCCATAAACCCCAACTTCAAGCCTTGCATTACTTAATTCATCATTATTTATCCTACCATCTTGATTGCTATCAGCTTTTGCAAGTCCTAAATCATAAGCAATTGTTTTAAACCAGCTTGAGACAAAATTAGCAGCATTACCATTTAAAATAAGCTTATCATCACTTAAGATAAAATCAGCTTTATCAAAATGAGCCATTAATTTTTCAATAGTATTTTGACTAAGATTAACTCCTTGAGTATTATTATCAAAACTAAAAACAACATTTATATTGTCTTTATCACTTGTTTTTAGAGCATAATTTTGATTTGTTATATCATCTTTTATAGCATTAATTTGCTCTTGATTTAAATTGTGAAAATTACTCAAATTCGCCTTATGATAGCTAGTATCAAATACTTTTGAAATATCAACATCAAAACCACTAATTCTCATAAAATCTCCTAATATCAAACCTTAATATCAATTAATCTTGTATCGCTTAAATCTTTTTTAAATTCTTTCGTAAAATCTATAAAATCTCCTAGCTTATCATTACTAATTAAATCTTTTAATTTATCTTCGCTTATTTTTAATTCATTACTTATATTTTGGATATTAAATTTTTGTAATATTTCTTTTTCGTTATTATCTAAAGATTGTGATTTTTTAAGTTTTTCAATTATATTATTAATTTTAATTTGTTCTTTTACTCTTTTAATTTCTTCTTCTGCCATATCAACATTAGCTTGTTTGTGGAGTGGAATACTTGTAAAAGGTTGACTATCTAAAAATACTCCGTATTCATAAACAATATCTTTAAAATCATATTTTTCAGCAATTGTTATATAACCATCAAGATTTTTATCCATACTAATAGTTTTATCAAGTGCTTTGCTAATACTGCTTACATTATCTTTATTGATAGCAAAAATACTTGGAATATAACTTGCAACTTTAGTAGCTTGTCCTGAACCATCTTTAGTTGGCTCTATATATAAAGCAAATGCATAGATAGTATAATCAATTTCTTTTTTATCTACTTCTCCATCGTTATTTCTATCGGCTGCTAAAAAATTACTCTTATACGCTACATCACTAAACCACCCAGCTACAAAACTTGCTGCATCTTTATCTAAAATAATGCCTTTGCTAGTATCAATGAAATTATCTTCATTAAAAAATTCTTTTAATCTATTAATATTCTTGTCACTAAGTTTTACTCCGATATTGCTTTCATCAAATTTAAAAAACACATTGTAATCTTGCTCTTTATTTGTCTTAATCTCAAAATTATTTTTATTTATATTATCTTTTAAATTGCTAATATCTTTAGTATTTAATTCTTTAGTTTTAACATTATCAGCCCAAGACATTGCTATATTTTTTACTTGCGAGATATCTATTTTCATAAGTTTTCCTTAATACTTTTACTAAAGTAATTTAGTAAAAGTATATTAATTTATATTTTAATATTTTGGTAATCTAGGTGGTTTCCAGCCTTCTTTTTGTGGCATTACTCTATCTCTTGCTGAAGAATTAAAAGCTGAACCCCAAACACCTGACCAAGTAAGAAAGCTATAACCATTTGTATAACTATACCAAGAATACGCACTTACATTCGTAATAAAAGCTAAAATAGCTAAAACTACTTTTTTTCATTGAAAATCTACTTTCATTAATGATTTGAATTATTATAATTTGATTTTAATTAATACTATTATTATTTTATTTAATGTTTTGATATATTGTAACTTTTAGTAATAATTAATTAAAAATAAAAAATTACACCTTAATATCAATTAATCTTGTATCGCTTAAATCTTTTTTAAATTCTTTCGTAAAATCTATAAAATCTCCTAGCTTATCATTTGTAATTAAATCTTTTAATTTATCTTCACTTATTTTTAATTCATTACTTATATTTTGGATATTAAATTTTTGTAATATTTCTTTTTCGTTATTATCTAAAGATTGTGATTTTTTAAGTTTTGCAATTATATTATTAAGTTTAATTTGTTCTTTTACTCTCTTAAGCTCTTCTTCTGCTATATTAAATTTAATTTTTTTATGTGGAATACTCATAAAAGAGTGATTTTCATCATCATATACAATTCCAAACTCATTTATATAATCTTTATCTTCCACATTCCAATATTCACCCGCTGTAACTTTGCCATCTAAGTCTTTGTCCATATCAATTATAATATCTAATGCCTCACTTAAATCAGACTTACCTTCAATACTATGAGCTATTCTATTTGAATCATAAGTTTCATCTATATTTGTTGCCTTTAGGAAATATTCTTTATTTTTATCTTGTAATAATTCATAATTTACATTAACTAAGTCAAACAAATTCCAAGCTTCTAAAGCCGTAATTTCTCCATCATTGTCTTTATCGGCTGCAAGATAATTTCTTGTATATGCCGTATCAGCAAACCAACCCACTACATAAGACGCTGCGTCTTTATCTAAAATAATTCCTTTATTAGTATCAATAAAATTATCTTCATCAAAAAAGTCTTTTAATCTATTAATATTATTTTCACTAAGCTTTACCCCGATATTATCTTTATCAAGTCTAAAAAATACATTGTAATCTTGCTCTTTATTTGTCTTAAAGCTAAAAGAATTTGAATTAATACTTGCATTTAATTTATTTATATCAAGAGTATTTAATTCTTTAATTTTTATATCACTTTTCCTAGCAATAGCAGTATTTTTTACTTGCGAGATATCTATTTTCATAAAGTTCCTTAATGTTTATTACCATAAACTAGCCCATTTTATTACAAAGAATTTAAATTAAAAATTAAGCTTTTATATCAAGTAATTTTGTTTCACTAAGAGTTATTGCAAAATTTCCACTAAAATTTACAAAATCATCTAATTTATTTTCACTTGCTAGGCTTTCTACTTTATCAGGACTTATATTTAGTTTATCACTTATAATCTGTTTTAATTTAAATTCACTCTCATAAGGTGCAGGGTCAATTCCTAGTTGAATTAATACATCTTTATCACTTTGGTCTAACTTATCAACTCCAAGCTTTTTAATCTTGGCTATTACTTCAGTTAATTTTTCTTCAGCTTTTTCGGCAAGCTGCCTAGAATGCTTAGTAAGTCCATTTATCAAATCATCAAGGCTAATTGCAGGAGCACTAGAGCCACTTTCGCTCATAAAATCTTCAAAATATCCCTTTTCACCTACATCCATAAACTCACCAAATGTAATAATACCATCAAGATTTTTATCATCTTTTATAGCATCATTGATAGAATTTGAAATATCTGAATAATAACCATCATTTTTTGGTAAAAAATCACTTTTCTTATAAGTTTTTGTAATAGAATTTGAAACTATATATTTTTCTTTGGTTTTTTCATCGCTTATAAGAACTGCATCTTCATCAAATCCACTTAATGTATTCCTTGCTTCTTTGTGAGTTAATTCTCCGTTATTGTCAATATCTGATTCAAGAAATTTTTGTTTATATGCAATATCACTAAACCATCCAGCGACATAAGAAGCTGCATCTTTATCTAAAATAATTCCTTTATTAGTTTTAATGAAATTATCTTCATCAAAAAAATCTTTTAATTTTTCAATACTAGCTTCATTTAATTTCACTCCAATGTTTTCATTACCAAATTTAAAATAAGTATTATAATCTTGTGCTCTATTTGTTTTAACGCTAAAAGAATTGCTCTTTATACTAGCATTTATACTTGCTAGTTCTTGTGTGCTTAACTCTTTTTTAGCAATATTATCTTGCCACATAATTGGAGTGTTAGAAGTATTGTTAATATAGTGTTTCATAAATAATCCTTAATGTTTATTACTTTAATTAAATATTTAAAAACATAACGGCAATAAAGTCTGCCGTTAAATCAATAATTCATACACATATACTTGCGATATTTATAGCTATAACCACAATTAATTGGTCTTTAATATCTCTTAGAATACTTACAAAAAAGCTATCTTAAAATACCAAAACTTATGATACGAACTAGTATTTTTGTGAAATTAAATATATTAAAATTGATTTGAATTATTATAATTTGATTTTATTTAATACTATTACTATTTTATTTAATATCTTGATAAATTGTAACTTTTAGTAACAATTAATTAAAAATAAAAAATCAAACCTTAATATCAATTAATCTTGTATCGCTTAAATCTTTTTTAAATTCTTTCGTAAAATCTATAAAATCTCCTAGCTTATCATTTGTAATTAACTCTTCTAATTTATCTTCGCTTATTTTTAAATTAATATTAAAATCTTTTAAGAGTTTCTTTTCATCATTTGTTAGACTTTTTAGGCCTTGATTTTTAAGTTTTGCTAAGGCTGCTAATTTTTTTAATTCTTCTAATTCTTTCTCTTTTAATTTATCTGTATTTGCAATCTTATATAAGCTAATAAAATCATTATTATTTTTATTATTAGATACTTCTATGTTATCTTCAAAATATCCCTTTTCGCCTACATTTAGAAATTCGCCAAATGTAATAATGCCATCAAGATTTTTATCATTATTTAAACTAGCATTTAAAGTATAGCTAATATCAGTATAGTATTCATCATTATCTGCTAAAAATTTACTCTCTTTATAGCCTTTTACATAATTAGTGATTATATATTCACCTTTATTATCTCTTCTATATTCAAGCCTTTCATGTATAAAGTTTAATGTCTTTTTTCCTTCTTTATTGCTTAGCTCCCCATTACCATCAACATCAGCTTCAAGGAATTTTCGTTTATAAGCAATATCACTAAACCACCCAGCTACAAAGCTTGCTGCGTCTTTATCTAAAATAGTGCCTTTACTATTAAAAATGAAATTATCTTCATCAAAAAATTCTTTTAATCTATTGATATTATTTTCACTAAGTTTTACTCCGATATTACTTTCATCAAATTTAAAAAACACATTGTAATCTTGCTCTTTATTTGTCTTAATCTCAAAATTATTTATATTTATTGCATTTTTTATATTGTATAAATCAAAAGAATTTAAAGAATTTGAATTAATTTTATCTTGCCAAGCTATAGGCGTATTTAAATAGTTTCCTAGATAATGTCTCATAAAAAATCCTTTAAAATTATGACTAAATTAGATGATAGTTATTCTACTAGCTAATTAATCAAGACATTTTTAAAATCATATAGCTATTTTTTACACTTAAAAAGCAATATTAAAGCACTAATACTTTTTAAAATATGCACTAACATTCGTAATGCAAATTAAGTTAATACATTAAAAAATGATTTGAATTATTATAATTTGATTTTAATTAATACTATTATTATTTTATTTAATGTTTTGATATATTGTAACTTTTAGTAACAATTAATTAAAAATAAAAAATTAAACTTTAATATCAATTAATTTTGTATCGCTTAAATCTTTTTTAAATTCTTTCGTAAAATCTATAAAATCACTTAATTTATCATTTGCGACTAATTCTTCTAATTTATTTTCACTGATTTTAAGATTAAGACTAAAGTCTTTTAAGAGTTTCTTTTCATCATTTGTTAGACTTTTTAGGCCTTGATTTTTTAGCTTTGCTAAGGCTGCTAATTTTTTTAATTCTTCTAATTCCTTTTCTTTGAATTTATCTATATTCATAATTTTATAAATATTGCCACTATCAATTTTAATTCGCTCATCACTTGATTTACAATCAGCTGTATATTTATGAATTTTATTTTTACCATCAGCTCCTAAATATTCGCCAAATGTTATTATTCCATCAAGGTTTTTATCATCATTTAAACTAATATTTAAAGCCTTACTAATATCCATACTCTCGCCCTCTGGCAAAGCTACCATACTAGGTAAATATGTGCCTATGATTGCACTTGAGATTATTTCTTCTTCAAGTGTCTTTTCATTTACTACTATTTCGGCTGCTTCACTAAATACCGTAAATGTATATTTAAATTCCTTGCCCGTTAATTCTCCATCGTTATTAATATCAGCTGCTAAGAGATTTTCTCTATAAGCAATATTGCTAAACCATCCAGCGACAAAACTTGCTGCGTCTTTATCTAAAATAGTGCCTTTATTATTAGCAATGAAATTATCGCTATCAAAAAATTCTTTTAATCTATTTAGATTTTTTTCATTTATTTTTACACCGATATTATCACTATCAAATCTAAAAAATACATTGTAATCTTGCTCTTTATTAGTCTTTATCTCAAAAATATTTTTATTTATTTGATAATTTAAATCTTTTAGCTCTTTTTCTGTTAGCTCGTGCTTTTTAACATCAATTTTCCAAGCTATCGGCATATTTTTACTAGCACTTATATCGTGTATCATAAATAATCCTTTAATATTTATTTAAAGGATTATAGTTTATTTAGGATAAATAATTTAATCAGTTTAAATTCCTTAACCTAAGCTTGAGATTTTTTCTATAATTACTCCAAATCCTTGCCTTGCTACAGAGCCTACGACAAAATCACTAATTAAGGCATTTTCTCCACGAATAGTATCATCAGGTATTATATTTGAGATACTAACGCCTGTTCTTTTTGAAATATTTTTAGCAATTAATTTCCCATCAATATAAAAATCACTAGCACCTTCGCCACGCCTAGCACGAGAATGCTCAATTCCTACTGCTTCTTTATGAATTCCTTTTCTAGTTTTTAATATTCCTATTATTTTTTTATCATCTCTTATAACTTTGATTAAATCCTTATCTTTAAGACCTAGTTTTGCTGCTGTATCTTCGTGTAATTCAATGTAGTTTGAATATCTTAAATGAGTTAGTTTTGAACTAGCAGCAACTAAACTTGAATATATATTTGATTTATACGAAAAGGCTTTTAGATTTAACTCATCTAATGTGGTATTGTTTTTAAATCTTTGTTTTACAAAATAAGGAACCCCACTATAATTTTTCCCAGTTAAAGAATCCTTAGTAAGTGCTAAATCTTCGTTATAAATAGCTACTTCTTTTTTGTATGTTTTTGCTAAGGCATTTTTGTTATATGCTTTGTTTTTGCTTTCAAATTTTCCACCCCTTGCCATACAAAATAAAGCTTTTTTATAGTGTTTTGGGCTAATTTCTTTTAATTCTTGAATGAATGGTAAGTCCTTTATCTCATCTTCGTTTATTTCATAATCAAATCCACCATCAAGCGCAACATTTATAAAACTTCTTAAATAATAATCACTCGGCTTATCAAGGTCAAATAAATTACCTTCACTATCGCTAATTGCGTTTTTACCAAATCCTGCTAAGCCTAATTTTTTGCCTAATTCAATTATAAAGCTATCCATACATACGCTTTCATTATTACTAAACTTAACATTAGGAGAATTTAAAATAGGAAATCTAAAATGACTAGCTTTACTCAAAGCACCACCCCAAGGATTAACAACACCCCAAGTCTCATACATAACGCTATCAGGAACTATATAATCAGCAAACATACTTGTTTCGTTTATAAATGGGTCAATTGCTATGAATAATGGTATTTTAGAGCTATCTTTTAAAGAATTTTTAACATTATTCATATTACTAGCATAAGCAATATTAGCATTCCAAGAAAGCAATATATCTATTCCGTAAGGATATTTTAATGCTGCATTTGTGATTGCGTCGGTGCAAATTGCATTAGTTAGTGGATACCAAGGTAGTTTTGATGGATAAGGGTTTTCGTTATTTTTGATTTTGTTTTTATATTCGCTAGTTGCTTCATAAGGTTTTTTAGTTTTATCAACCCTAATTCCACTAGGTTTAATTTTGCCTTTATATTTTGCTAATTCAAATTCTCCTGACAAATCATTATATTTACCCCCACCAGCACTCATTCCACCAATTTTATTTAAATTCCCAAGCAAACCAACTAATTCTAAAATAGCATAAGCTGTATAAAATCCATTAGTTTGCATAGTCCCGCCGTGCAAATCAAATGCTACTTTATTTTTATATTTTTTGATTTTTTCTAATAAATATTCATAATCTTTTTTACTAACGCCACTATTTTGCAATAAATCATCTAAAGAATTTGAATTGACACTTTCTTTTAATTTGATAAAACTTGTTTTAACCTTTATTGCTTCATCATCTAAAGTTATTATTCCATCATAATAAATATTAGCTTTTTTACAATCTTTTGCACTTATTAATCCTTGCTCGTTAATGACCATAATTTCATTATTAATTCTTAAAAATTCTCCTTTTTTATAGTTTTTATAATCATCTTCAACGACTAAATAAGCAGCATTAGAAAAACTTACATTGTTTTCATTTAAATTAGTATAAGATAGATATTCTTCATCATAAATTTTTTGATTTATTACATCTTGTAATAAGGCTAATGCTAAAAACAAATCCCCACCAGGCTTTATAGCAATCCATTTTCCTACGCTAGATGCACTTGAAGTAGAATTTGTAAGTATTGGGGTTATTGTTGCGTATTCTAAATTATTGCTTTTTCTATTTGCTATTTTTAATCCTTGTCTTTTGAAAGGATTTCCAGCTTGAGCAGGAGCACTTGCGAAATTAATCAAAAACTCGCAATTATCAAAATCAGGTTTTAAGTGTGGGTATTTATCAAAATCATTTAAAAAAGCAGCCATTCCAGCTCTCATAGAAAGACCACAAGTTGCTGTGTGTCCGTGAAAATTGATAGTTCCGAATGATTTTTGAAATCTTTCTTGAAAGAAATTCTTTCTTCCTTCATCGCCTGTTGCGATTATACATAATCCATTTGCTTTCTTTCCAAATTCAGGAGCATTTTCATCTATTAAATCAGTATGATTATAAACTTCTTTAAATCCTTTTACATAGCCTTCATTAAATAAATCTCCGCCATTTACTATCTCATCTAAAAATTTATCAGGCTCAATACTTTGCCATTTATTTTCTCCCCTTTTTCCAACTCTTTTTAGTATTTTAGTTACCCTTGCTTTATCATTTAATTTATCAAATACTAAATTACCCCTAGCACAAACACTTGAATGGATTTTGCCTTGATTTGTGAGTAAATAACTATCTTTTATACTAATATTCATATTAAGCCAAGGGTCGCTTGATAATAAACTATATGGATTGCCAATAACTTTTAAAACCTTATTATCTAATACTTTTACCCTAACACCACAATGAGTAACGCAACCATTACAAACACTTGAATAATACTTGCCGATTTTTGGATTTAGGCTATTTGCATATATGCTATCGTTTGTTTTTGTTTGTGGTTTTATGATTTTTTGTATTGTTTCATTGTAAAAATAAGCTCCTGCTATGCCTGTTATCCCTGATGCTATTAAAAACTTTCTTCTACTCACTTAATTCTCCTTTTATTTGTTTTTCTAATATGCTTACTAAAAGACAAAACAAACTTATGCAAATTAGCCAATTGCCAAATACAGAACCTAAACTATCACTACCTAAGATTTTTGGTGTGTATGTTAAAAATCCACTCATAATTTTTGGCATAGAATTTCCTGCAAAAACTACATTGAATTTAAAGCTAAAGCTATAAATTATCATAGATAAAAATGCAAGTAATAAAAAGAATTGATTGTTTTTTAATCTTGTAAAAAGATTTATTAAAATAATAAAAATTAAGCAAAACTCAAGTATGAAAATCTCATAAAATCTAGCCATAAATACATATTGATATAGCTCTTTAATTTCTTTATTAAAACCAAGCATAAAGCTAAACCAAAATAATCTTAATAATAAATCACATACTATTAAAGCACTAGCAAGTCTTATAAAGATAAAAAGATTGATTTTATAATTTATGATTTTTGAATATACAAATAAGACCAAAGCACATATTCCAACACCTCCTACACCGCCATTTGCAGCAAATACAAGTGGTAAAACAGGTGTATTCCAAAAACTAACTCCAACACTTGTTCCTAAAATATATCCAGTGTATAAAGGAATGCAAAAAGATACAATAAGTGTGATTATTCCTAATTTTTTAGTATTTTTATTGTTAATATGATTATATGCTAATACTATTAGTAAAATAGGGTAGGTTATAAGTAATATAATTCCTATTTTCATAGCTGAAGTTGGTAGATTGCCCCAACCATTTAAAAAGATTTCAAAAACTCTGCTAGGTTGTTTTAAATCATCAATTAAATTAAAAGGAATTGCACATAAACAAACAAAAGAAATTATCATTGAAAATAGGGCGATATTTTTGTAGTTTTTCAATCCAAATACTAAATATAAACTAGCACATAAAAACGCTCCAAAACTAGCTCCTGCTATGAAAAAATCATTCACAACATCTAAAGCCCAAGTTCGCTGAACGCTAAAACCTTCTAAAACTACAGCACTCATTTTATTCTCCATTCTTCTTCTAAAGCCAAATCAAATTCTTTTGAAATATCTTGAAACATTTTATGATTAGGATTGATTTCATTTAATTCATTGTCTAAATTAATATAAAAAACTTGTGGTTTAGTCCCAAAATTTTGCTTTAAAACACTTGTTGGATAATCTTTTAATATTTGTGAAATTTCACTTGAACTATCATTTAAATCGCCAAAAATTCTAGCCCTACCAACGCAGGTTTGAACACAAGCTGGTAATTCATTATTATCTATTAAATGCACACAAAAAGTGCATTTATCAGCTACTTTTGTATTTTTATTAATAAATCTTTTATCATAAGGACAGGCATTTACGCAGTAACTACAACCCCAGCATATTTCATTATCTACTAATACTATTCCATCTTCTCTTTTAAAAGTTGCTCCTGTAGGGCAAACGCTTACGCAAGGTGGATTTTCGCAATGATTACAAAGTTCTGGCAAAAATGCCTTAAATACTTCATCGCTTTTACTTAATTCATATTCAGTAACAAATGTTCTAAATTGTTCGTGGGGGACTTGATTTTCATTGATACAAGCAGCAGTGCAAGCTTGACAGCCGATACATTTTCTAAGGTCAATTAGCATTGCATAGCGTTTTTTGCTATCTCCTATATATCTTTTATCTTTTTTATCTATACCATTATTTTTTAGGCTAAAAGCATAACTTGATGAAGCTAATGTGGTTGTAATAAATACTCTTCTATTCATATAAAACCTTTGATTTAGATTTTAATGAGTATATTTTTTGATTGTATAATTAATGTTAAAATTTAATAATAAATTAAGGTTTAAATATTATTGCCTAATTTTTGTTTGTTATTATCAATAAGTTTATATATAAATTTTATATAAATTTTTATAAGAATTTAATAACGATTAATATTTTTTTAAACCTACCGATATAGAAAAATAACGGGGGTTTAAAATGCAAATATCAAATAACAATTATATAAATTATCAAACAAATATTAAAAATCAAATTCTAACCACTCAAACTCCTAAAGATAATCTACAAGAACAAATCGCAAATATTTTAAAAGACGCCCCACAAGATGAATGGGGCACATATGATCCAAATGCTGTGCTTAGTAAAATAGGAGCTTACGAAAAAGGCAGTAAGATTTATGAAGCCTTAGAAAACGAAATGCTAAAAGGAATAATTACTTACGAAAAAGACCCAAACGAGCAATTACCAAGCAATGAAGAAGTATTTAAATATCAAAAAGGCGATGATGCAAGGCTTAGCGAGTTTAAGCTAAAGGCTCAAGTAGCATTCGGCATTAAAACTAATAGTATTTATCAAAAGGCATATCAAGGCAACGCAAGTGCTGATGAAGTAAAAGATTTAGTTCAATTTTTAAAAGATAATAGTATTGATGGGCTTGATTTAAGTGGTAGATTTTTTAAAATACCTAAAGATTACGCCGATGAGATTATGGAGCTTTTTGCAGATGATAATCTAAAAGTAGATGATTTTAAGCAAAAATATTTAGAGATTAAAGAAAAGATAGAAACTAAAAGAAACAAAGCAAAAGAAATAGATGAAGAACAAACTAAAGAAAAACCTTACGAAGCCATAGAAGTAAAAGGCACAAGCACTCGTGAAAGTATGGAAGATATTTTAAGCAAACTTGATATTCAAAATATCAAAAATGAAAGAGATTTATTAGCTATTTTAATGGCATATAAAGATAGCGAGAATTTATATGATAAAAGAGTTTAAAATAAAGGAATAATTATGAAAATAAATTCTTATTCAACATATCAAATAACTAATATAAGCAAAAAAGAAACAAATAACGAGATTAAAAAAGTAGACAATAAAGCAGATGATAAAAAGGTAGGTGAAGTATTAGGATACGGAGTTGATAAAGATGGCTTTTTTACAAGTGATTTTAACAAAGCTGCAGGAATTCCTGAAGATTTTAAAATACATAGTGATACTTTAAAAAATCTAGTAGAAAATAACGAAAAATCATATTTGGCACATAGACCATTTTATGAAATTGATATAGCAAAAAGCGTTGGTAATGCTTATAAAGTCTTAAGCCAAGTTGTAAGTGAAGATTTTTTAAACTCTAAAGATTTTTTTAACACCGAAGATATAAAGCAATTTCCACAAGGTTATATTCAAGCAAGAAGTGATGAAATCAAAATCAATAAAATTTTACATTCACCTGATGATTATGAGAATAATCACGGAATGACTTTTCAAAATGAACTTTACCAAACTCATCATCCCTTATTTTATTCTTTTGACAATGATGATAAAACCTTACCAAACACAAATGTTTTTCCACCTGATAATATCAAGCAAGACCCTAGATTTAGTGGATATTTTGGTGATTATGACGAAGCAAGACAAAATTATATAAATGAAAATGGCGAAATATCAAAAGGCGGGCTTTTGATAGGTATATTAAAATCAAACCCAGCTTTAATTGAAGGAGAAAGCACATATAAAGGTAAATTAAGTGGTTATGATAGAAAAATTAGCTCGGCTACATTTTTTGTATTTGATAAAGCGTTAGGAATGCAAATAATGGCAAGGGGAGAAAATGGCTTTATGAGTGCTGAAGTTGAGCGTATGCCAAGATGGCTGAAAGATTATGTCAAATTAAATGCTTATGATAAACCATTAAGCCAAAGAAGTGCTATTTTAGGAAGTGCTAATTATACTAAAACTTTATATAGTCTTAATAGTGGATTTTTTAGTAGTAATAAAAAAGCTGAAGAAAAACAAGCTGATGAATTTATGAGAAAAATAAGAGAGTTAATGGGTTTAGAAAATCCAAATAAAAACATTAGCGAATTAAATTATGATGAGTTTTTAAAACTAGCTTTTAGTTTTAGCCAAAATAAAGTATCTAATATAAGATTGTTTGATATAAAAGTTTAGATTATTTTAGAAATTTTATTGCAAAAGTTATAAGATATTTTGATTTTTGAAAAGATTTTCTTATTTTAAATTCTTAAAACTCAATAGAATTTAAAATAAGAATAAAAAGCGAATTAGGAATAATCCTAATTCAAAATTATTAAAGTTTGCCGCCTTCTACAACAACGCTTTCTTTATCAATATCAGTTCCATAAACAGGTGCTAGAGTTTCATCATAATTTTTGTGGAAGAATTGTTCTTCGCCTAGTTTTACTATCTCATTATTTAGCCATTCTAAAAGCTCTTTATTGCCTTTTTTAACAGCAGGTGCGATTACATCAATATCTCCTAATTCACTAATACCTACTACAAAATCAGGATTGTTTTTAACCCAAGCAAAAAGCAAGGTATTATCGTGTGCTAGTGCAGCACCTCTGCCATCTAATAATGCTCCAAAAGTTTCAGTATTTTGGTCGTATTTTGCTAGATTTACTCCGTTTTTATTTTTTGTAAAATACGCATCAGCAGTTGTGCCTTTATTTACGATTAGAGTTTTTCCATCTAGTTCTTTAATGTCTTTAATCTCTGCATTTTTAGGACTTGCAATGCCTAATGAAACTTTCATATAAGGTAATGCAAAATCAACAACTCTTGCTCTTTCAGGTGTTTTTGTAAAATTAGCTAAAATAATATCAACTTTATCAGATTGTAAAAACTCAACCCTACTAGCAGCCTCAACAGGAACTAAGGTTAATTTATCTTCACTACCTAATAAATCTTTAGCAATTCTTTTTGCAAAATAAATATCATAGCCTTGGAATTTACCTTCTTTATCAACAAAGCCAAATGGTGGTTTATCAGCAAAAACACCTATTTTAATATTATCGCTAGTTTTAATCTCTTCAATATTTCTAGCATTAGCAAAACAGGTTAGTAAAGCCCCTGCAACAAGTGATAAAATAACTTTTTTCATAATTTCTCCTTTAAATAAAATCGCTTGTAATTAAAACGCAAAAAAATTAATAAAAGATAATTTTAATCCTTTTTAAATTCAAACATATTTAAAAATTGCTTAGCTCTATTAGTTTGCGGATTTGTAAAAAACTCTTCAGGACTTGCAATTTCAACGATTTTGCCACTATCCATAAAAATAATTTTATCAGCTACAGCTCTAGCAAATGCCATTTCGTGAGTTACTATTAGCATTGTTTTTTCTTCTTTTGCAAGATTTAATAATACATCTAAAACTTCTCTTACTATTTCAGGATCAAGCGCAGCCGTAACTTCATCAAAAAGCATAATTTCAGGATTCATACATAAAGCTCTAACTATTGCAATTCTTTGTTTTTGACCACCACTTAGCTCTTTTGGATAGGCGTTTTGTTTGTGTTCTAAACCAACTTTTTGCAATAAATCTAGGGCTTGTTTTAAAACTTCATCTTTTTTACGCTTTTGAACTTTCATAGGAGCTAATAAGATATTTTCAAGTACATTTAAATGGTCAAACAATTCATAGCTTTGAAACACCATTCCAACATATTTTCTAATCTCTTGCCAGTTTTTATAATCTTTAGTAATTATTTCATTTTTTATATAAATATTTCCACTAGCTATATTTTCAAGTCCGTTAATACACCTTAAAGTTGTGCTTTTTCCACAGCCACTAGGCCCTACTAAAACAACAACTTCGCCTTTATTAACTTCAAAAGAAATATCCTTTAAAGCGTGGTTATTGCCGTAAAATTTATTAATATTTTCAAGTTTTAAAATACTCATTAACTCCACCTTTTTTCTAGTATTTTTGATATTTTTGATAAGGGATAACAAATTATAAAATATATAAAAAATATAATTGTATAAATATATAAAGGTGCTAGATTGCTAATAAATAATGTAACTTCTTTTAATTGATTACCTATTGCTAAAATATCTACAACACCTATTAAATAAGCTACTGAAGTAGTCTTAATCATACGGCTTAAAAGATTTATTACATTAGGAATTAATCTTTTTAATGCAAGTGGCAAAATAATATATCTATACATTTGGTATTTGCTAAGTGCAAGTGCGATTGAGCTTTCAAATTGGTGTTTAGGAATACTTGTTATTGCACCCCTTACTAAATCCATCATCTCAAACATACCCCAAATCACAAATACAATAATAGTAGCACTAATAGCATCTATACTAAGCCAACTTGACATTCCAAAATATATTAAAAATAGCCAAACGATAATAGGCATAAATCTTATAATTTCAAGAATTATTTTTAGAATATAAAAAATAATTTTATTTCCTAAACTCATAAAAACGCCTAAAACAAGCCCACCTATAATTGAGAAAAATATAGATACAAAAGATATAAATAAAGTAACTTTTAAGCCTTCATAAAGCCTTGAATAAATTGATAAATCAAATAATATTTCACTCATTTTCTAATCCTTGCTTCAAACCAAGTTAAAAATAATGAAAGCGGTAAAATCATTATAAAATAAGCAACACAAAGCATAAATAAAGCTTCATTAGTTACATAATAAAGTCCTATTATATCTTTTGCTGTATAGACTAAATCAGCTAGAGCTATTACACTTACAACTGATGTTTCTTTTAACAAAAATATTATATTTGCATTAATACTAGCTATAGAAACTCTAAGTGATAATGGCAATAATATGTAGTATAAAACTTGATTTTTGCTTAACGCTAGAGCATATCCTGCTTCTATTTGGTGCTTATTAATAGCATTTAAGCCTGATTTTAAACTCTCAGCCATATATCCACCACCTAAAAACGCAAGTCCAATTACTCCACAAGTAAAGGCTTCTAGCTTAATTCCAAGCTTTGGCATTGCATAATATAAGAAAAACAAATGAATTAAAAGCGGGGTATTTCTTGAAAGCTCTATATAAGCATTACAAATTAGTTTTAAAAACCTTAGTTTATGTAGTTCAACCCACATACAAAATAACCCTATTAAAAATGATAAAACTATGCCATAAAATGCAAGTTTTATAGTAAGGATTAATGCGTCTATGTAAAGTGGATAAAACTCTTTTATAACTTCAAAATCCATTTAACCCCCTATCTAATTTAAAAAAACGGGTTAAATATATCTTTTTTTGATAAATAATATTTGCAATTTTATTTTCAAATTCTTTTAATTTTGTTACAAAAATTATTAATAAATATGTGTTTATATTAAATAATTTTATTCAAATAAATTAACTTGATTTTGAGATAAATAATTTAAAGAAATCTTTAAGAATGCTAATTTATAATCAGCCTTTTAATTTTGGCTAAGTTTTAGCTATACAAAGGATTTTTATGAAAACTTCAAATTTTGGTGCAGAACTTGCACACTTTCATCAAAACTACCTAAGCAAATTCTATAGCAATACTAAAGCGGTTATGGTTTTAAGCATAATGGCAACTTTATATTTTGCTATTTTTGGTGGTGTTTTTGCAGTAACAGGCGAATTTACTCGTATCGGTGGGGAAATTCTTGAGCTTTTTGGAATGGATTTAAGTTCGTATTCATATTATCAAAAGCAAAATCTAAACGGAACTATGCTAACTCGTGTTGATGGAGTTATGATTATTGGACTTATAATTGGTTGTTTATTAGCTGCTAGCGTTGCTAATAAGGTGTATTTTAGAAAAATAGCTTCTAAGACTAGATTTTTTCAAGCATTAGTAGGCGGGATATTAGCAGGATTTGGTGCTAGACTTGCTTGGGGGTGCAATTTGGCTAACTTTTTTACAGGTCTTCCTTATTTTTCTTTACATACTTGGGTTTTTGCTATTTTTATGTGTCTTGGGGTTGCAGCGGCTATTTTGGTGCTAAAAATTAAGATTTTTGCTCCTAGATATGAGATGATTAAAACAAATACTCCGCAATTAAAAATAGATAAGAATTTAGAACAAAAAAACAAAATTATTTTATTTCTTAGCGTAATTGCTTTTTTTGTATTCTTTGCATATTTAGCTAGTAATGATACTAAAAATCTTCCTACAGCATTGATATTTGGCGTGATTTTTGGCTGGTTGATACAAAAAGGACAGATTTGCTTTACTTCTTGTTTTAGGGATTTATTTTTATTTAAAAGATATAGTTTTTCTTTAGCTTTATTTGTATCAATGTTAGTTGCTAGTATTTTCGTATTTGCATTATTAAATAAAGGCGGATACAACGCTAAAGTTTTAGAAATATCTCTTGGGCTTTGCACGGGAGCATTTATATTTGGCTTTGGTATAGTGTTTGCAGGTGGTTGTGAATGTGGATTTTTATATCGTGCAGTAGAAGGGCAAACTCATTTTATAGTAGTTGGTATTGGAAATATAATAGGAACTATGCTAATTGCTTTAAATTATGATTTATTGCCTAAGTGGTTTTTGAGTGGAGAAAAAATCAAATTAAGCGGATATAGTGGTCTTGGCATTAATATAGCTTTATTTTTAATAAGCATTGCTTTAATATTATTTTATGCAAGGAGAAAAAATGAAAATTGATTATTCTATTTCTTTATTAGGCGAACCTTGTCCTTATCCTGCAATTGTTGCTAATGAAGTAATTCACAAGCTAAAAAGTGGTGAAGTATTAGAAATAATTAGCGATTGTCCGCAAAGTATTAATGGAATTCCACCTGATATGAAAGCTTTAGGTCATAGTTGCGAAGTAGTGCAAAATGGCTCTATTTTAGGCTTTTATATCACTAAACAATAAGTTTAGAATTTAAAACAGAAGTTTTAAATTCTAATTAACTTAAATCTTAAAATATAAACTAGACTTGCAAGTAAGCAAAAAACGCTTATTATGCAAGCTAGTGCAAAACTCGTATTAGCATTCATAGCACCGACTAAAAACGCTGCAAATCCTGCGAACATAAATTGCATAGCTCCAAGTATTGCTGAAGCACTACCTGAATATTTTTTAGATTTTTGCATAGCTTTTGTAACTAGATTTGGTGTTATAAAGCCTAGCATACATAAAGTTAAGAATAAAAATAAAGTAAAAGTATAAAAATTATTTGATAAAAGTATTAAGCAAAATGAATTAATTATCATTGTTATACAAGCTATAAAAATTACTTTTGATATACCAAATTTAGAAGTAAAATACACATTTAATCTAGCTGTTATCATAAATCCTAAAGAATTTATCCCAAATATTAATCCATATTCTTGTAAGCTGATATTAAAAACATTGGTAAAAACAAAACTTGAGCCACTAATATAAGCAAATAAAGTGCTCATAATTAAACTTGAGCTAATTACATAAATTAAAAAACTTTTATTAGTTAAAACACTTTTATATGCTTTATAAATATTTGAAAATGAAAATGGAATTTGATTTTTGTTACTTTCTTTTATATAAAAAATACTTAAAAATAATAATAAAATTCCAAGACAAAATAAAGTAATAAAAATGCTTTGCCAAGAAAAGTATTTAAGCAAAAGCCCACCAATGCTAGGAGAAATCATAGGAGCTATGCTAGAACTAATCATCATTAATGAAAATACAGCCACTGCTTTTTGCTTAGAAAAACAATCATTTACAATAGCTCTAGCAATCACAACCCCAGCACATCCGCCAAGTGCTTGCATAAATCTTAAAGCAATAAAAGTATAAATATTATCAACTAAAAAACATAAAAAGCTAGATATTATAAATATGAAAAGTCCTATAATTAATGGGATTTTTCTACCATAAATATCACTAATTGGCCCATATAATAATTGTCCTAATGCAAAGGCTATAAAAAAACTAGCAATGCTTAATTGGGTATAAAACTCACTTGTATTAAAACTATGCTGAACTAAGCTTAATGCAGGTAAATACATATCGGTTGCAAGTGGGGCAATAGCACTTAAAAATGCCAATATTAAAATAAAAAATTTTTCTTTCATATCTATACTCCTAAAAAATATGATATTGTCTTAATTTGGCAAATGAAGTTTTATGCAAGGAAAATTACCTTGCATAAATTATTAATGTTGATGATGATTGATTGCTTCTGGATATTTATAGCCTTTTTTCTCTAAATATTCTTGCATAAATTTAATTTCAATTTCTTGAGCTTTTATAATATCATTAGCTAATTTTTTGATATTTTCATCTTCTCCATATTTTAAAACGATTTTAGCCATATCAACAGCACCAATGTGATGAGGTAGCATACCTGCTACAAATGCTATATCAGGGTCGTTTTCATTCATACCTGCTTGCATTTTAGAGTGCATTTTCATCATACTTTCATTTAGTTCTTTTTTCATATCGTTTAATTCTTGAGGACTTAAATCTTTAGCAAATAAACTAAATGCACCTAAGCATAAACATAAAAAAATTTTTTTCATAAAATACTCCTTGTTTTAAATAAAGATATATTTTATTAATTAGTAATTTCTATTAAGTAAATTATTTAGATTTTACATTAATTAAGACTATTTCGCTACTTGCATTAAATCTAGCTACTATACCCCAAAATCCCGCTCCACTTGTTACATACATTTTGCTATTTTTTACATTATATAAGCCTTTTAAATATCCTTGCTCAAGTTTAACAGCTAGGCTAAAAGGAAAGATTTGTCCTGCGTGAGTATGTCCAGCTAGGATTAAATCATAAGGGCTAACATCGTATTTTTTAACAAATTTTGGCTGATGGGTTAGTAAGATATTAAACTTATCTAATTTAGGCTTTAATTTGCTAATATCAGGCTCAAAAGTCTTAAGCTTTAGCCCCATCAAATCATTTACACCTGATATTACAAAATCATCAAATTCTATGCTTTTATTATCTAAAAAATGCAATTTATATTTTTTTAATTCCTTAGCGATACTGCCTACTCCGTGATAATATTCGTGATTTCCTAAGACATAAAATGTGCCATAGGTTGATTTTAGTCCATTTAGATAATTAAGGTTTTTGACATTGTTAATTCCTGTATCTACTAAATCTCCTACGATTACTACTAAATCAGGATTTAAAGAATTAATTTTATTAATTATATTTATAAAAAACTCATCATTTAAATTCTTTTTTAGATGAATATCAGCTATCATTGCGATTTTTAAATCTTTTTTTAGTTTATCTTCGTTTAGATTTATTTCTTTTATTTTAGGGACTTTTATTGCGTTTTTTGATACCTTATAAAAAAATACAAAAGCTATGAAAATAAATATATACTCATAATTTAAAATATTTATATCTTTTAAATAATAAATAAGTATAAAAAATATAGGAAAAAAATTGAATATCTCCCATATATCAATTGCTTTTGCAAAATGTTCTTCATAGACTATTTTTGTCTTGATATAATAAAAACTCATAATCATAAAAAACACAATAGTTGAAGCAATTAAAATTATAAAAGAATAATATAAAAGCTCTTTAATTAAGTTTTCTTGAGTAATTAGGCTTAGTTCAAACGCAAAAATAATACTATAAAAAGCCACAATTATTTTTCTAAATTTATTAAAAGTATTATTTTTAATAGTTCTTAAAAGCATATTTGCATTAGCGAAAAATACCAATAAAAAATATAAAATACCAAGTAATATAGCCATAATTAGTCCTTATTAGAATTTAAATTAGGAATTTCAAACTGCAATTCATCAGCAAATAGATTTCTCATACCAAAAATCCTACTTAATATTACATCTTGTTCTTTTACACTTGAGAGATTTTTGCCTGCATCTATTGTGGTTATTGCTACTTTTCCAACGATAATTCTACTCTCAACTCCACGCTCATAATTTTTAATCCCCCATAAATTATGCAATATATAGATTTTGTTATCAAATTCTCCTAAATATAAAACTATATGACCTTTTAGAGCTAGCAAGGTTGCAAAAGGTATTGCATTGCTTTTAATATAATTATATTTTTGTTTATTGCTAAGTTTTGAGATATTAAAAAATATTTTTCTATTTAAATAATCTTTTTGATAGATTTGATCTTGCGAATTTCTAGCTAGAAAAACTCCAAATGTGCCAAAGACATCTTTTAAAAAAGCAGAGCAATCTCTATCGCCGTTTAATCCGCCCCAGCCATAGTTTTGTCCTATTAATTCATTTGCGATTTTTTTTAAATCAACGCTAGAAAAACTATCTCCAAGCTTGAAAAAATCTTCTTTTTTGACCTTTATTTCAATAAGTTTTGCGTTATTGTTTAAATCCTTTTTAAAAACTCTTATAGTATAAAAATTAGCACTTTCTTTACTTAATGCCAAAGGCATTCCAATTCTTGCGTATTCTATGAAGTCTTCATTTTTATCTATTAATGCAATTTTATCTTTTTTAGGCATTATGAAGTCTTTTGACGATTTATAAATATTTAAATCTTCATCACTAATAAATGCAATATTTTTATTTTCTATAAAGCCAACTACCACGCTATTATAAATAAAACTCCAGCCAAAATCCTTGCTAAAATGAGAGATTTTAACAGGAGTATATGCGTAGATAAATGAGTTTTGCAAATAATCAAACGGATAGCCTTCACCTGCTAATTTAGGATTTTTAAATCTTGGTTTTTTAGTAGGTAATAATCTTAAATTACTTGAATGAATAATGATTGCATTTTTTGAAATTTTGTTTAAATTATCAAAATCAGCATTATCTACTATATTTTGCATTAATTTTTGAGAATTTAATTGATAATTTTCTCCATAACCTGTGTCTTTTAAAATATCATTTGCAATATTTTTCATATTGATATTGGTTTTATCAATTCCCCACACATAAAATAGGTTTTTTAAATAATTTTCTTTTAATTTTTGCGATACTTCTTTATTGATATAAAACTCATTGCTCTCATAATTATTTAAGTCTTGAGATGGAAGAGCAAAATAATTTTTACTGCAAGAAGTAAAAATTACAACACAAATAATTAAAATAATATTTTTCATCATTCAAATCTAATTAAAATTTCACCTATAAATTTATTATCTTCGTAAGCTTCAACCCTATAAATCTTACCTGCTTTATCAATTGAGTATTGTTTTTGCATATTTTTAAGGCTTAGTTTTATACTATCTTCACTATCTTTTGCGTTATAGCCTATGACATTTATCCTTACTTTATCGTGTTTTTTAACTAAAAAATAATTTTTTACTTCAATCATTTTTGCGAAATTAGTTGTGATTTCTTTATCATCAACAATTAAATTTAACTTATCAATAATATCGCTATATTCAACATTTTTTTCTAAATACAAATTAGTTTGAAAGCGATTGCCGTATTGAATACTAAAGCCATTATCTTGATTGTTTTTAAAAATCGCAGTTAATTCATTGCTAGCTTTATAAGTAAATGGCAATTTTATTGGAATAAATCTTATTTTTTCTCTTGGTTTTTGAAGGCTTAATAAAAAGCGATTTTCAATTTTAATTAAAATCGGTTTTTCAATAACTTCTCTTACTGCATTAGGATTTAATTCAAATTCTCGCTCAAATTCAACTCCAGCAGCCTTTAAATAGCTCTCAATTGCTAGTAAATGATAATATGCTCTTTCGTGGGTTAATAGATTTTTGCTAGCTTCGTTTGCATAGGCGGCTTTGCCTTGAGTAATTGCATAATAAGTTAGGCTTTTTAGCATTTCTTCATCGCCATTTGCTGTGTTTGTGTTTTTTAAATGATAGCTATGTAATTTGTGTAATAAATTATTATTTATACTTTCACAAGCCTTACTTGCAATTTCGTTTAAATTCCCGTATTTTGCGTCAATTTGCTCTTGGTCAATTATGCAAGAATTTCCCCATTTTTTAGGATTTTTATCCTTATTTATATAATTTGGAGAATAATATCCACTACCATCGTGAAGATTTATTATGAGTTTTACTTCAGGTAAAGTTATTATTTTTTTTATTAATTCAACTGTGTAATAATCAGGGTCATCTTCGCTAAGTTCAGCAAATTTGCGATTTAAATCTCCAAATTCTCCACGACTTCTAGCAATTATTGAATCAAATGCAAGATTTGGCACCACAATTACTTTCCCTTTAGTGATTTTATAATCAGTGATTAATAAGCTAGCAGCGTGAAAACCACCTGGCTCATCTCCTTGAATACCGCCAAAAATCAAAACGGTATTATCACAAACTTTTTCACATTCTCCTAAAGTGTTTATAGTAAAATTTAAAGCAAATAAATTAAGACTTAAAAATGTTAAAAATATCTTAAGCATTCAAAAACTCTCTTACCATTTTATCTACACTAAACACATCATCAATAGTATTTATTTTACTATCAGCAAATTTATCTAAAGCCTTAAATACTGCGTCACTAATATCATAGAATTTACATTCATCTTTTAAATATTTATATACAAATTCTTCATTAGCAGCATTGATAATAACACCTAAATCAGGATTATTTAATAGCTCATCTTTTAGCCTAAAAATAGGGTATTTATTAGGATTTATCTCAAAGAATTCTAATTTAGCAAGTTTTAAAATATCAAAATATTCACAAGCAGCAAAATCACTCTCACCTAAGAGTGCATTTGCAATGCTAAGCTTCATATCAGGCACGCTAAAATAAGCACTCATTGAGCCATTAATACTTTCACAAAATGCGTGAATACTTGAGCTTGGCTCTATGATTGCGTCTAATTCTAAATTAGGATATAAATGTTTTGCTTCTATTAATTCATAAAGCTTATTTGTCATTGTTGCACTATCTATTGTGATTTTTGCTCCCATATCCCAATTAGGGTGTTTTAAGGCTTCATTTGCTTTTAGATTTGCAACTTCATTGTATTTAAAAAATGCCCCACCACTAGCAGTAATTGTGAGCTTTTTAGGGTGTTTAATACCCCTTAAAAGTGCTGCTAATGCACTATGCTCGCTATCAATAGGAGAGATATTAAAAGTATCAAGAAATTTTCCAGCCACAACCAAGCTTTCTTTATTTGCTAAAAAGAGTTTTTTATCTAATTCTTGAGTTTGTAAAGATATTTTAAGCCCTGCAAATCCTACTATTGCATTGATAATTCCATCACTTTTTAAATCTTGCATTATAAATGCAGCGTCTTTTATTGAGTATTTATTAGAATGATTGACTTTATCTAGTATTTCATCACTTGCTAAGACTATTTTAGGATTAAACATTTTTATTTGTTCGTTTAATAATTCATAGTTTTTATAAGCACTAATGCACTCTAATTTAATATCAGCTTGTTTTATTATTTTTAAAGCATTAACGCCGATTGAACCAGTTGAACCAAATACGCTTATAATTTCAGGTTTTGTTGGATTTATAGTAAAGCTCATAAGAATACCACCATAATAATACTAGCAAAAATCAAAGCATCAACTCTATCTAATACTCCGCCATGTCCAGGGAAAAGCTCTCCACTATCTTTAACCTTCGCTAAGCGTTTTAAATAGCTTTCAAATAAATCTCCAAATACAGCAAAAAACGCCATTAAAAATGATAAAAATAAAACTCCAAAAAAGCCAATCTCACTATAAACAAAACTAGCATAAATACTTGAAACTATTGTGCTAATGATAATTCCACCGATTACTCCTTCTAAAGTCTTATTAGGAGAACTTGGGCTAAAGCTAGTTTTTCCATATTTTTTACCTACAAAATAAGCAAAACTATCACATAAAACAACGCTTAAAAGTAGCCAAATAAAGCCACTTAATTCAAATCTAATATAAGTTTCAAAAATAAAGCTAATTCCAATTCCTGCATAAATAAATGGTAGAATTTCTTTTAAATCTCCTTGTTTGTATGCTAAAAAAGAAGCAAGAACTAAAATAGCAAAAATCATAGAAACCACAGGCATTTGAGTATAAATTCCTAATATCAATCCTAAGGCTAAAATTAAATAATTATTTTTAGTATCAAATAATTTACAAGCTTCAAAATATCCAATGCCACTAGCTAATAAAAATATTATTAGCCATAAATAATAAGAATTTATCGCTAGAAAAATTACTGCAATTATTGCAAAAATTAAGCCTGTTTTTATTTTTTCATTCAACATAAATACTCCTTAAACAAGTTTATCAAAAAGCCTATCGCTTTCTTTTATTTCTTCAATTTCTTCATCTTCTTCTATCATAACACCGAAAAAATTAGCTCTTTTATGCTCTTTTTTAGGGCGTTCTTCTTGATATGATTTTTCATCATCAAGATTTGTGTTTGTTTTTGAGCTTTCGCTACTTTCTTCTATTACATTAACTTCTGGCGTAACTAAAGTAATTTGCTCATCAGCAAACATTTTTGCATTATGTTTTGCGTGATTATCAATCGCTACGCCTTGATTTTGATTTATATAATTTATATTTCCAATATTGCTAACACTCATAAAAAAACCTTTATAGTATCGTAATTAACATAATTAACGAACGCTTTTTCAATAATTTTTACATTTGCTCTTTTTGTAAAATCTACTAAAAAATTACCTTCTTTTTTACCAGAATAACAAGCACAAAGACTTGCAGCATGATAGATTAAATCTATATCATAGCTTTTTTTGTTGCTTGAAATTATTACATGAGAGCCTTTTAAATCCTTTAAATGAAACCATAAATCATCTTTTTTGCTATTTTTTAGCAAATATTCATTAGCGTTTTCATTAAGTCCTACGCTAATTTTGTAATCATTTACATAAAAATTTAATATGTTTGGATTTTGCTGGGTTTTGCCTTTTTTATTGTTTTTTGCGAATAATGAGCGTAAAAATACTTCATCTTTTGTGCAAATTATTGCTTGTTTTAGGCTATTTAAAGCATTTATTTTTTCGTTTAGATTATCTTTTTCTATGCTTATATTTTTTGCTTTTTGGCTTAATTTTTTAGCGTTTTTATAAATATTATTTAGCTCATATTTTGCAGAGTTGATTAAAGAATATTTATAAATTCCTATTTCAAATTCTCTTTCGTAATCTTTGATTTTATATAAGTTTTCTTTTAGTGCATCGCCTTTTGCGTATTCATAAAGTGCTTTTTTGTTTAGCAATTCTTCATCTTCTAAAGAATTTATTAAAAGCTCTAATTTTTCAATTTTTTTATCATTTTCCATTATTTTTTGAGCTTTTAATGAGTTTAATTTCTCGTTTTGAAGACTTGCAAAAATATTTGCGAAATAAATTTTAAAATCTTCAATTTTTATATTTTTTTCAGTGATTTTTGTAGGTTCTAAATCTATGTAAGGTTCATTTTGTAAAATATCTCTAAGGTTGTTTTTGCCGTATCTTAAGGCACTTATTATATTTCTTTTATCATCTAAGATTAGTGCATTTGTAAATTTTCCTGAAAACTCAAGTATTAAATAAAATTCCATTTTTTTATAAGCGTGAGCTAAGGCTAGTTTAAACTCTAAAATCCTATTATTTATAGGCACTTTAATATCTAAAATACTTGCGTTAAAAAGCATTTTTTTAAGTTGTAAATCAAATGGACTAGTATAATCTTTAGCATATAAATTACCACTATAAATTGCACTTTTGCCCTTGGTTAAATCAAAATATAGTTTATCTTTAAACTCAATACATAAGCAATTATCGTTTATTCTATATGCACGATTTATCTTTTTATATTGCTTTAAATAATCTTTAATTTGCACTAAATCATAATAATTCATTTTTAATCCTTTTATTAATTTTAACGGCTAAAATTAATAAAATTAGAAAAAAAGGGAAATCTATGACTTTAACAGAACAAATATTTGCTCATCACATAGGAAAAGAAGTAAAAGCAGGTGAGATTATTGATTGTCCTATTGATATGGTAATAGGAAATGATATTACAACTCCAATTTCTATTAAACAATTTAAAAAAAGTGGTGCTACAAGATTAGCTAATCCTGATGGCTTTGCAATTGTGCTTGACCACTATATTCCTGCAAAAGATATTCTAAGTGCAAATCAAGCAAAAATTAGTAGAGATTTTGCAAAAGAACATAATTTAAAATATCTTTTTGATGAAAAAAATATGGGTATTGAACACGCACTTTTACCTGAAAATGGACTTATTAGCCCAGGTGATGTGATAATTGGTGCAGATAGTCATACCTGTACGCACGGAGCTTTAGGAGCATTTGCTACTGGAATGGGAAGCACTGATTTAGCGTATGCAATGATAACAGGTAAAAACTGGTTTAAAGTGCCAAGTGCTATTAAAGTGCAGTTTCGTGGAAAATTAAAGCCTTGGGTTTATGGAAAAGATTTAATTTTAGAAATTATTAGAATTTTAGGCGTTGATGGGGCTTTATATAAATCATTAGAGTTTTTTGGAATTGAAGAGCTTGATATGGATAGCCGTTTTAGTTTATGTAATATGGCGATTGAAGCAGGTGCAAAGAATGGAATTTGTGCTGTTGATAATGTTACAAGAGAGTTTTTAAACTCGGTTGATTTAAAGAGAAAAGGCGTTGAGTTTAGCCATTTACCTAATGCTGTTTATGAAAGAGTAATTGAGATTGATTTAGACAAGCTTGACCCTGTTGTAGCATATCCGTTCTTACCAAGCAATGGTAAAAGTATAAAACAAGCTGTAAGTGAAAAGGTAAAAATTGACCAAGCATTTGTAGGCTCATGCACAAATGGAAGGCTAAGTGATTTAAGAATTGCAGCGAGTATTTTAAAAGATAAAAAAGTTCATTCAGATGTAAGAATGATAATTACTCCAGCTACAACCAAAATTGCTTTACAAGCTCAAAAAGAAGGCTTAATGGATATATTTGCTAGTGCTGGTGCAGTTGTAAGTAATCCAACTTGTGGTGCTTGTTTAGGTGGGTATATGGGGATTTTAGCTGATGGAGAGCGTTGTATATCAACTACGAATAGAAATTTCGTAGGTCGTATGGGTGCGAGAACTTCAGAAGTTTATCTTGCAAATAGTGCAATTGCGGCTGCTAGTGCAATTAAAGGATATATTTGTTCTCCTGATGAGCTTTAAAAATAGCGTTTGCCTAATTTTAGGTGGTGGAAAATCAAGTAGAATGGGGCAAGATAAGGCTAATTTACGCTTTATTTATAAAAAGCGTGAAATTAGCCTGATTAATTATTTATATGAAAAATTACAGCCTTTATTTAATGAAATATATTTTTGTGCTAAGGCTAAGCCAAGTGATTTAAAATGTAAATTTTTAAAAGATAATTATGAATATTTTCATCCGATTAATGGCTTAAAGACTTTTACAAATATTAAAATTCCTAATTCAAATTCTGTTTTTGTAATTGCAGTTGATTTTGTAAAAATTAATAAAAGCTCTATAAAAAGACTTTTTTATAAACATAAAAGATATAAAAGTTCAGTAGTGGCAAAAAGTATCAAAACTCATTTTTTATGTGGTTTTTATAAGATGAGCGATTTAAAATATTTAGATGAATTAGATGAAAATTGCAAAATCAAAGATTTTTTTATAAAGTCAAAGGCAATTACTTTAAGCTTTAAAAATGATAATGCTTTTTTAAATATGAATACAAAAAGTGATTTTGAAAAGTTTATTAAAAGTTACAGATATTAAACATTTTATGCTATAACTAAGCCTTTTTTATGGAGAGTTTGGCCTACTGGTGTAGCCCTAAGACTTCAAATCTTGTGGTGGGGTAGTTGACTATTCTGCGGGGGGTTCGATTCCTTCACTCTCTAGCCAGGTTTTGGAATTTTAAATAATATTTTAGGTTTAAATTATAAAATATTTTTTGATTTATGGTTTTAGGAAAAATAAGTTGAAAGAGATTAGAAGAGTTGATAATTTTGAATATATAATAAAAGTTACCGTTGTTATTATTGGCTTAGTTCATCTTATATATGCTGTTAGTTTTACTCTAACGGGGCTATATTTCTTATTACCTTCTAGCTTAATTCAAATTATTATTTCTTTATTAGTAGCTTATGTAGTGTTGATAAGAAACAAGGGATATGCAATTGCTACTTTATATGCGCATTTAGATATATTATTTTCTTGTTGTTATTGCACTTATTATCTTGGATGGGGCTATGGTTTTACTATGATAATAGTTCTTTTATTATCATTAGCATATTTACAAAATTTCAATACTTTCTTAGTTCCAATAGGTATAGGACTTGTAGAAGCGACTGCTTTTTTTGTAATGCTTTATATTACAAAAGATACTCCAAATTATCCAAATCCTTATATGCCATATATAAATATAGCTAATTTTTTGTTTATGGTAGTTACATTGCTAGTTTATATTTGGCTAAATGATAGAGAAAATGCCAAGATTATTAAGCAACTTGATGCTAGAAAAGAATTCTTACAATATAAAGCTGAAAATGATTATTTAACCACACTTTTAAATCGTCGTGCTATGAATGAGATATTAGATAATATGTTAGAAAAATTAAAAAATAAAGAAGTAAATTCTTTAGCATTAGCAATAGGAGATATTGATAATTTCAAGCATTTAAACGATACTTATGGTCATAATTTTGGAGATTTAGCTTTAAAAGAAGTTTCTAAAGTGTTTAAAAACGAATATGAAAACAATACAAATACTTATGTGGCTAGATGGGGTGGAGAAGAATTTTTAATACTATTTAGCAATTACTCTTACAATGATGTTTTAAATTCTTTAGAAAAAAGTAGAAAATCTATTGAAAAATTACAAATTAAAGATAATTTAAATGAAACTAGCGTTACTATTTCAATAGGTGTTAGTTATTCTATAAATTTAATTAATAAAGATGTATTGATAACAAAAGCAGATGCAGCACTTTATAGTGCAAAAGACTCTGGAAAAAATAGAGTAAAGTTAGTTAATTTAGGTTAGATATGGGAAGTTTTTTAGATCAAGATGATTTAGTTGTAGCAAAAAAAATTGCTAGATATATACTAATTATATTTTCAACATTATATTTTTTATTATCTATTTTAATGGGTTGGTTAGGTCATAACTATCCTATGTTTGTTAATTTGTTTTTAGCTTGTATATATTTGTATTCATTAAAAAAGTTAGATTTATTAGAAGTCAATAGTTTAGTATATACGGTGCATTTTGTTTGTATAGTTTATGCTATTTTTATGGTTCTTTATTTTGGTTGGAGTTTTGGAGCTCAATATTTTTTAATACCTTGTATAGCTTTTTGTTATGTAGGTCAATTTGAAAATAGAAAAATTATCTATACATTAGCAATTTTTGAGAGTATAGTTTTTGAATTATTGTATATATTTATGGAAGTTAATAAATATACCTTACAAAATCAATTATATGTGCTTGGATACAATATTAATGGCATATTTTATATTATTCATAGCTTATTTGCGTGTCTTACAATTATAATTGTTATGTATTTTTTAAAAATTAAAGTTTATAAAACAATTGAGACAAAAGAAAATGTAAATGAAGTTTTAAGTATTAATGCTTCTACAGACCCGCTTACATATTTGCTAAATCGTTGGGCTTTTATGGAAAAAATTCATTTAATTCAATATAAAAAGAATTTTCATTTTGCTTTAATAGATATAGATTTTTTTAAAAAAGTTAATGATACTTATGGGCATAGTGTTGGAGATGAAGTTTTAAGAGTAACTGCAAGTTGCATAAAGCTTAATTTTTCAAGATATACTGATATGATTGCTAGGTGGGGCGGGGAAGAATTCTTAGTATTTGCATTAGGTTGCAGTGAAGAAGAATTTTATGAAGCGTGTAATAATTTTAGAAAAGAGCTAAAAAATAATAAATTCTGTGCTGGCGATTTTACGATAAGTGCTAGTGTTGGTTGTTTGCATGTAAATGGCGATTTTTCATATAGTAATTTTGATAATTATATTAAAAAAGTTGATGAATTATTGTATATGGCAAAAAATAGCGGTAGAAATAGGATAGAAGCAAAGCGTATAGAAGATGAATGAATTTAGAAAGATAGATAATATAAGACAATTAGTAAAAATCACAATGATTTTACTAACAATAACCCATACTACTTATGGGAGTGTGTTTTATTTTCTAGGTCTTTATCCTATGGTTAATATTAAGTTTATTGAAGCTTTTATTGCTTTAGTAGCTACGATTTTTATTTTAAAAATTGACAAATATCATAATATTGCTGTTTATTTTACACATGCTTCTGTTTTGCTGTCTTGTTCAATTTGCACATATATTTTAGGGCAAGGATATGGTTTTTTAATAGTTATGATAGCACTTTTATCTCTTGGCTATGTTCATGACTTTAGCAGTTCTAAATATCCTTTGATTATTGGTATTTTTGAAATTATTTTATTTATAGTTACAATAATTATTACAAAAGATGTTCCTGATTTTGAAAGCGAATATATGGTTTTTGTATATGTATTTAATGTTATAAATATTACTTCTGTAATTATTTTTTATTCATTTTATACGCATAGTATTGATGAGAATGAAAGTAAAATATTAGAAAAAGAAAGCATTAAATTACAAAATAAAGCTGATTATGATTATTTGACAAATATTTTAAATCGTCGTGCAATGAATGAAATTTTACATATATATCATAATTATTTTCAAAAAGACCAGATTCGTTCTATGGTAATTGTCTTAGGTGATATTGATAATTTTAAGAGTTTAAATGATGAGTGCGGTCATAATTTTGGAGATATTGTTCTTAAAAATACAGCAAAAATCATTAAAGATAAAATATCTAAAAGAGCTTCTAGTTATGTAGCTAGATGGGGTGGAGAAGAGTTTTTAATGCTATTAACAGGTCTTAGCATAGATGAAAGTGAAGAACTAATGAATGAGATTAGGGAAGATTTTGCTAACTATACTCATAAAGATGGTTATAATGCTAGGAAAACTACAATTACTTTTGGAATTTGTTATTCTTTAAGACTTGAAAGTATAGATTATATGCTATCTCAAGCTGATAATGCCTTATATAGTGGTAAAAAATCAGGTAAAAATAAAGTAGAAACTATAGTTTTAGGACAAATATGATAGATTTTGAAAAAAGAAAATATGAGCTAGTAGAAGTTTTACAAGCTGAAAAAATTATGAAAGGTATTTTAGTTTTTAATTTAGTATATGCTTTAATAATGATAATTAATGATATTCCTTATTTGTTTTTAGCATACTTTATGTTAGCGGGGTTATTTTTAATTTCTTTAGTTTTTGTAAAAAGTAATAATTTTAATGCTTGTATTCATATCACTTTTTTTTCTTGTTTTGTTTTTTCTGCTAGCTCAATTTATTATCTTGGGTGGGGTTATGGGTTTGAATATTATATATTACCTATAATATCTTATTTTTATATAGGTATTTATAGGAAAAAATACATTATATATTTAATAGCGACTTTCGGACTTATTTATTATTTGGCAATGTATTATTTTTTTTGTGTGAATGATTATTCTTTAGATATACCTTTATATTTATTTAGTGATGGTTCTAAATTCTATTTTAATTGTTTTAATGGGATTGTAGTATCAACTATTTTTGTAATTGTATCAAGTGTTTTAAGAAAACAAATATATATTGAATTAGAAAATAGACAAAATATAAACAAAAAGCTTGATAAAAGTGCAAATTTTGATTATTTAACAAGACTTATGAATAGATGGTGTTTTATAGATAGTATTGAAGATTTAAATATTAAAAGTAAGGTAAGTATTGCTTTAATAGATGTTGATTATTTTAAAAAAGTAAATGATACTTACGGACATAGTGTGGGAGATGAAGTATTAAAAAATTGTGCAAATTTAATGAGAAAGCATTTTGGAGAATATACTGATTTGATTTGTAGATGGGGTGGAGAAGAATTTTTAATATTAGCTTATAATGTATCTGCTTTAGATTTTGAAAATGCTTGTGAGAATTTTAGAATAGAGTATTCAAATTCTACATTTTCTGTTGAAAGCTTAACTACTAGCGTTAGTATAGGTTTAGTTTTTATAGAAGATAATTTTGCTAATAATATTTTAGATGAATATATAACAAGAGTTGATAAGTGTTTATATGAGGCTAAAAATACAGGTAGAAATAAAATAATAAAAAATATAATTTAATTTAAGCAAAAATTAATTTTATTAGGATAATATACAGCTTTTATTTTTAGTGTGCGTTCATAGCTCAGCTGGATAGAGCAACGGCCTTCTAAGCCGTAGGTCAGAGGTTCGAATCCTCTTGGGCGTACCACTTAGCGGATGTGGTGAAATTGGCAGACACGCCAGACTTAGGATCTGGTGCAGCAATGCGTGGAGGTTCAAGTCCTCTCATCCGCACCACTTATCATCTTAGTTATACTTTTTCAATTATATTTTTAATATTTGTTACGAAAAGTTACATTAATATATAAAAGTGCTAATTTTCTTTGCTTAAAATCTGATTTTATTGTAACATAAGTCCTTTCATTTTATCAAAAAGGAGCCTTAATGGTAGAAAACCAGCAAATCAAACGAAATGGATTTGAAAAAATCTTACACAAAATTGAAGTATTAGGAAACAAATTACCTGATATTACAATTCTTTTTTTAATTGCATTTTTTATTGTGATGATTTTAAGTTTTGCATTAAGTTTTATTGACTTTTCTTATATTCATCCAGTTAGTCACGAAAAAATTGTAGTTAAAAATATGTTTGAAATTCATAATTTAACTGAATTAATAGTTAGATTAGGCGTTAATTTTATAACTTTTCCTGCTTTACAATTAGTTTTAGTTGCTACTTTAGGAGTTAGTATTGCAGAAGGCAGTGGTTATATTAGAGCATTACTAATTAAAATGATAGGAATAGTTCCAAAAAGCATTGTTGTTCCTGTGGTTATATTAATTTCTATATTTTGTCATATAGTATCAGATAGTGCTTATGTATTTTTAATGCCAATTGCAGCTGCTATGTATTATAGTGCAGGTCGCCATCCAATAGCTGGAATTACTACTTCATTTGCTGCACTTGCAGGTGGGTTTAGTGCTAGTTATATTCCAAGTGTAGTTGATCCGTTAATGCAAGAATTTACTCAAAAAGCAGCAAGAACAATTGACCCTGAAATAAGCGTAAATGTATTGTGTAATTATTTTTTAAGTATTTTTTCAACCTTTAGCGTAATTGCTGCTTGTTGGTTTGTTAGCTCAAAAATTATTGAGCCTATGCTAAATAAAACTATGCCTATTGATAGTGATTGTAAAATCGCTCATTTAGAAAATGAGAAATTAAGCTCACAAGAAAATAAAGCTTATTGGGGAGCGACTTTAACATTTATATTTATGGCTTTATTATTATTTGTTGTATCAATCCCAGAGAATTCTGTTATGCGTGGTGCTAATGGCTCACTTACTAGTGCTGATGCAGCTTTAATGAAAGCTATTGTTCCATTGGTATTTTTATTCTTAGCAATTCCAGGATATGTATATGGAAAAATCAGTGGCTCTATAAAAACATCAAGTGATTTATCAAAAATGGCTGCTAGTAGTTTAAATACTCTTACTACCTTTATTGTATTTTGTTTTGTATGCGGGCAGTTTTTATATGTATTTAATACTTCAAATCTTTCAACTCTATTAGCAATTTCAGGAGCTGAGTTTTTAAAGAGTATGAATATGCCTTCAGTTTTTACAATTTTAGGAGTGATTATATTTACAAGCTTTTTAAATATTTTTGTTACATCAGCTACATCAAAATGGGCTATATTAAGCGTTATTTTTGTTCCTATGTTAATGTTACTTGGAATTAGCCCTGAACTTACTCAAGCAGCATATAGGACGAGTGATAGTGCAGTAAATGTTATGACACCTATGTTTCCATTTTACCCATTAGTGATTGGTTATTGTCAAAAATATTATAAAAAAACAGGAGTTGGAACACTTAGTTCATTAATGCTTCCATTTGGTATTGCTTTATGGATAGCTTTAGTTGGTAGTTTATTTATATTCTGGGCTTTAGGTCTTCCGTTAGGATTTGATACTACTTATGTTTATAATTTTAAAGGTTAGATATGTTGGTAGAAGACTTTATAAAATATGTAAAAATCTCATCTCAAAGCGACGCTAGTAAGAGTAATACTCCTACTAGCGAAGGGCAGTTGCAATTAGCGAAATTATTAAAAAGTGAGCTAGAGAATTTAGGACTTAGCGAAATTAAGCTAAATGATAATGGCATTTTAACCGCACTTTTAGCTGGTGATAAAACTAAGACTAGCTTAGGTTTTGTAGCTCATCTTGACACTATTGATGTTGGGCTTAGTCCTTGTGTAAATCCTAAGATTTTAAGATTTGAAGGCAAGGATTTAGATTTAGGTAAGGCGGTTTTAGAGATTTCTAAACACCCTGAAATTATGAAGTATTTAAATGAAGACATTATTTTTAGCGATGGCTCGTCTGTTTTAGGGGCTGATAATAAGGCTGCAATTGCTGTTATTATGAACTTAATTAAAACTCTTAAAAATAGTGATATTAATCATCCTGATATATTTTTAGCTTTTGTGCCTGATGAAGAAATAGGGCTTTTAGGCTCAAAGCAGCTTAATTTAGATGATTTTAGGACAACTCATCCTTATACTATTGATTGTTGTGAGGTTGGGGAATTAATGTATGAGACATTTAATGCAGCAAGTGCAAAGCTTAATATAATAGGTGTTTCAGCACACCCAATGAATGCTTATAAAATAATGCTAAATCCTACTTTATTAGCAAATGAGTTTATAAATCTTTTTGATAGATTGCAAACTCCTGAAAATACAAAAGATAAAGATGGATATATTTGGATAAATGAAATGCACTCAAATCAAAACGAAGCTAGTGTGTGTTTAAATATAAGAGACCACGATAAAACTAAATTTGAAGAGAAAAAAGAATACATTAAAACTTGCGTTGATTTTATGCAAAATAAATATAAAAAAGCTAGTTTTAAACTAGAAATGAGTGATACTTATTACAATCTAAAAGATGCTCTAAACGATGATAATAAAGATAGTTTAGATAAATTATATAAAGCTTTTGAATTATCAAATATTAAAGCAAATACAATTGCTATGCGTGGCGGGACTGATGGAAGCGCGTTGAGTGTAAAGGGTCTTTTTACCCCGAATTTTTTTACAGGAGCGCATAATTTTCATTCAAGATTTGAGTTTTTACCTGTTAAATCACTTGAAAAATCTTATGAAGTAGCACTTAATTTAGTAAAAATATATTCAAACTAGGAATTTTAATTCCTAGTTTTAAATTCTTAAAAACTATATCCTAAATTAACTCCGTATCTAATACCTTTAGCTATTACATCATTTGTATAACTTGCTTTAATTCCTGCATAAAAGCCGTCTAAATTGCGAGTGAATTTATAACCTAGCATAAGATTTGCTTCATAATTTAGTCTTTTTTGTTGCTCGTTAAATAATTTATCTCTTTTATTATCTAAATAAAATTTTGCAAAAGCACTAGCTTCAATAACTAATCCTTCATCAAAAATATTCATAGTGCTAGCTCCTAATTTGATTAAATTAGTATTAGCTACTAAATCTTTAGTATTAGTTTTGCTTTTGATTTTTTCATGACCTAAGCCACCTAAGATATTAAAGCCTGATTTAACTCCTACATTATTATTAAAAAATCCAATACCACCCAATACATTAACAGCAGTATAAGTGCTTGAAATTTTGCCACTTTCTATATTATTTTTATATTCTGAATCAAAGTCGTGAATGCTTAAGTCTGCACCAAAAACAAAATCATTATCATAATTACTAAGTTTATAAGAATTTATAAAAATTCTTCCTTGATAAATACCATTATCGCTTAAATTAAGCCCGTAATCTTTAGCTTTTCCTACCATAAAATCAGCACCTACGAAGTTTTGTGCGTTTAGGCTGATTACACATATTAGTGTTGATAAAATTTTTTTCATATTATCTCCTTTTTAAAAAATGTTAATTCTATATTTGTATTTTTATATTTTAGTAATTTATAAATTATGACAATATATAGGCTTTTTGATATTAGAAATAAGTTGTCCGTTATTATTTTTAGGAATTGTTGTAAAACCTACATTATTTATTACAATACATATTGAGTTATTTTGGTCTATATTAGTTGATTTGCTTAGTCTAATAATATATGAATTAGCTTTTATTAGATTATAAGTTTTTGATTTATTAGTATATGAACTTGCAAATAATTCTCCTAATTCATTTACCATTATTCTGTGAGTTTTTTTGTATTTATTATTTAGATTATAAAATACATCAATTTTAGTTATACCAAAGCTTTTTGTAAGATTTGTCCTTGTTGTAAGCAAATTATCATCTACGCTTATTCCTGCATATCTAGTTCCAATTAGTTTTGTTTTGTCAAATAAATCTTTTGCTAATTCATTTGCATCTGGATTTGATGAGCTAGAACCTATGCTATCGCTAAAAATACTATATCCAAATTCTTGATGATTGCATTTATATTTGTTATATGAAGTTTTTGTATTTGCTACACAATGAAAATATATTTGCCAATATGATTTATCGTAATTTGTCGTATAATCATATACATCGTAATTTAGTGCTAAATCACGAAGTATATAAATATCTTGAGATAAACTCCTAGCTGCTAGGATTAAAGAATTTGAATTGATTTTTGATATTGCTATACTTGAGAGTATTCCAGCAACAACTAAAACTAAAACTAATTCAATTAAAGTAAAACCTTTTTTACTTACACGCAGCTTTGTCAATATGTACAAATCCAGAATATTGTTCTACATAAATACAAGCTATATCACTACCTTTTGAAATTTCTATTTTAAAACCACTTGGATTTTGATTAAAGTTTAAAGGCTCTCCTAATTCATTAAATATAATAGTATCAGTTGGCGTTAGACCACTAGCAGGAGTTGTGGTTGGTGTAGTTGGGGTAAATGTTATATTATATTTTTTAATTTTAAGAATAGCTGTTCTTGTAGCACACGCTTCATCTTTTTCAAAATCACATATTCTTTTATCAGGATTTAAAAAATCTTCAGCATATTCTGCTAAAACTGGTGTTGTTCCTTTTGAGTTATATTCAACTTTACTAATTTTATAAATCTTATTAGAAGCTATTGTAAAACGATAATATTTATTATGATAACTATTTGTTCCATCATAAGCGTCATCTCCTAACGCTAGAATTTTTGTATATCTAATATCGTTTGCAATACTTCTAGCAGCATCTATTAATTCACTTGTATGTATTTTAGAAACAGCAACCGCACTAAGTATAGCACCAACAACCATAACAACTAATAATTCAATCATAGTAAAAGCTTTTTTCATACTTACATCCATTCTAAAACTTGAGCTAACTCATTAGCTACAAAGCATTTAATACCTTTAAAATTACTTTTATTTGGAATTATAGCATTTTTAAAGCCTTGATTTTTTGCTTCATTAAGTCTAATATCAAGGCTAAAAACTTCGCAAATTCCACCATTTAAACTAAGCTCCCCAATAAATACACTCTCATTGCTTAAAACTCTATTTTTAAAGCTAGATATTATAGCAGCCGCAACTGCTAAATCAGCAGCAGTTTCGCTAACTTTTATCCCACCACTAATATTTATAAATACATCATATCTTGCAAGTGGAATTTCTAATTTTCTCTCAAGCAAGGCTAAAATCATATCAAGTCTATTTCTATCAAATCCCGTTGCACTTCTTTTAGCATAAGCACTTTCACATACTAAAGCTTGAACTTCAAGAGTAATTGCTCTGCTACCTTCTAAAATAATAGTTAGAGCACTTCCTGCGTGATTTTTACCTACAAATCTAGTTTTAATATTGTTTGCGCTTATAAGTCCATTTTCGCTCATTTGCCAAATGCCTATTTCGCTAGTGCTTCCGAAACGATTTTTAAAGCCCCTTAAAATTCTTAATTCCTTACTAGCATCACCTTCAAAATAAAGCACCACATCAACCATGTGTTCAAGCACTCTAGGTCCTGCAATTGAGCCTTCTTTAGTGATATGTCCTATTATAAATGTGCTAATATTATTGCTTTTGCTTAGTTTCATTAGTTCAAATGTAAGCTCTCTTACTTGAGTGATTGAACCAGCACACGAACTTATATTTTCTGAATAAATAGTTTGAATACTATCTATAATTAAGACTTCATAATTATTGCTTAAAACTTCATTTTTAATATTTTCAAAACAAAGTTCTGTAAGTAAAAACAAATTATCTTCATTAGCATTTAGTCTATTTGCACGAAGTTTTATTTGACTTTTACTCTCTTCAGCACTAACATAAAGGACTTTTTTGCCATTTTTCGCTAAGTTTGCAGCGGTTTTTAAGAGTAAAGTTGATTTGCCAACACCAGGAGAGCCACCTAGTAAAACTAATGAGCCTACAACAAGCCCACCACCTAAAACCAAATCAAGCTCTTTATCATAAGTTGAAAATCTATCAACTTGCTCAATTAAAACTTCTTTAATACTAACTGCTTTGTTTGAATTTGGTTTTATTTCGTTTTTTAATACTTCAATTTGAGTTTGGTTTAATTCTAAATATGAATTAAATGCCCCACATTCAGGGCATTTGCCTAAAAATCTAATTTGCTGATTACCACAAGCTTGGCATTCATAAAGGCTTGATTTTTTCTTAGCCATTGTTAAAAATTCCGTCTAAAAGAACCTTTAAATATTCATTTGCTTTAAAAGGAGCAATATCATTTGCACCTTCTCCATATCCAAAATATAAAATTGGTAGCTCTAATTCTCTTGCGATTGCAAATAATGAACCACCTTTACTTGTTCCATCAAGTTTAGTAATAATTACTCCATCAAGCTTTACTAAATCATTAAAAACTTTTGCTTGATTAATACCACTATTTCCTTGAGTTGCATCTAGGACTAGAATTTTTCTATGTGGAGCGTTTTCATAAGCACGAGATGAAATTCTTATTATTTTTTCTAGTTCATTTGCTAGATTTTTTTTATTTTCTAATCTTCCTGCTGTATCAATAATCACATTATCATAACCTTTGCTAAGTGCTTTTGTAATGGTATCAAATGCAACTGCACTTGGGTCATGCCCTTGCTTAGTGCTTACAATATCGCAATTATTTTTACTAGCCCAAAGTTCAAGTTGCATAATTGCACCTGCTCTAAAAGTATCGCACGCTCCTAGTAAAACTTTTTTGCCTTGATTTTTATAAAAATTACTTAATTTTCCTATAGTTGTAGTCTTTCCTACTCCATTTACACCTAATATCAATTCTACAAATGGTTTATCATTAGAATTTGAATTAGGATTTTCATACATAAAATATGAGCTCATTACTCTTTCTAAATCCGCTCTTTCAACTATATCTTTAGGCGGTAAGTAGTATAAAATCTCTTCTACTATTTCATAAGTAATATCAGCATTTACTAGCATTTCTTCTAATAAATCTTTACTTATTTTTTCGTTCTTTGGTTTTACTTGATTTATAGCTTCAAGTGTTTTTGCTAAGCCTTTTTTTAAAAAATCTAACATTATTTCATAACCTTTTGAATATCAATATCAAGCATTTCTTCATAAACTGCACCTAGATAGTTGTTTATGTTTTTACCATTTTGGTCGTATAAAGCAATATATGGAATGCCGTTAATTTCTCCTAAAACTTTTAAAAATGTGTAATTATTATCACCTGTAACAATATCATAGCTAATACCATTATCCTTAATAAATTTAGCTATTTCTTCATCACTTTTATCTTCTAATAAAACACCAATAACTCTTAATCTATCTTTATATTTTAATGCTAAATCATTTAAGTGTGGAATTTCAGCCTTGCAAGGTGGGCACCAAGTAGTAAAGAAATTAAATAATATAATTTTATCATTTGAAGTAAATTCTAAGTCTTTATTATCATTATTAATTCTTTTAATTTCAAAAATCTCATCGCTATTATAAAATTTTAAAGAGAATTTAATTAGTCTATTAAAATCAGGTTCTTTTTTAACTTCAACTTGAGTAATTTGTTCGCTTTCTTCTTCTTTTTTATCTTCTTTCTTATCAAAACAAGCGGTAAAAAACAATAAAGCAACGCTTAGCAATATAGCTTTCATTTTAATTCCTTATGTAATATGCTTATAAATTTTTTAGGTTAGATTATGGATAAAAAGTTAATAAGAGAAAAATTTCATAAAGAAAATTATAAATTTTGTAAAAATTACGGAAGTTTTAGAG
>NZ_JAHCZC010000371.1:0-209 GCF_018501135.1 Campylobacter sp. 2018MI13
GGTAGGAGAGCGTTCTATAGGCGTTGAAGATGTACCGGTAAGGAGCGTTGGAGCGTATAGAAGTGAGCATGCAGGCATGAGGAGCGATAATTAATGTGAGAATCATTAACGCCGTAAACCCAAGGTTTCCTACGCGATGCTCGTCATCGTAGGGTTAGTCGGGTCCTAAGCAAAGTCCGAAAGGGGTATGCGATGGAAAATTGGTTAAT
>NZ_JAHCZC010000372.1:0-209 GCF_018501135.1 Campylobacter sp. 2018MI13
GGAGGTTGGCTTAGAAGCAGCCATCCTTTAAAGAAAGCGTAATAGCTCACTGGTCTAGTGATTTTGCGCGGAAAATATAACGGGGCTAAAATAAGTACCGAAGCTGTAGACCCAAGCCTAGCTTGGGAGGTAGGAGAGCGTTCTATAGGCGTTGAAGATGTACCGGTAAGGAGCGTTGGAGCGTATAGAAGTGAGCATGCAGGCATGAG
>NZ_JAHCZC010000373.1:0-208 GCF_018501135.1 Campylobacter sp. 2018MI13
TATATCTCCGCAATTATTCGGTATGAAAGAGCATGGAGATATTTTAAGCTTATGCTCTTTATGTGGTCGTTGCTCTGAAGGTTGCCCTGTAAAAATCCCACTTGATAGTATGATTAGAAAATTACGCCGTGATAAGATAGGTGAAGCTGGAGATAATGCTCCACTAGGTGCAAATGAATTAGAGCATAGTGCAATGGAAAGCTATGGA
>NZ_JAHCZC010000374.1:0-207 GCF_018501135.1 Campylobacter sp. 2018MI13
GCAATTTCGCCTTTTCATCAAATAATGGGCGTTTAGTATCGTTTTTAAGCCTTGTTGCGATTTTGTAAAAACTAAGGTCTAAAAACACTACAAAACCTAATTTTCTTAAATCTTGTAAATTAGCAAACCCACCGCCGCAAGAGATGATTAAATCACTTTTTGTGGCTAATTCATCTCTTAATTCTTTTTCTAAATTCCTAAAATATT
>NZ_JAHCZC010000375.1:0-207 GCF_018501135.1 Campylobacter sp. 2018MI13
AATATTTTAGGAATTTAGAAAAAGAATTAAGAGATGAATTAGCCACAAAAAGTGATTTAATCATCTCTTGCGGCGGTGGGTTTGCTAATTTACAAGATTTAAGAAAATTAGGTTTTGTAGTGTTTTTTGACCTTAGTTTTTACAAAATCGCAACAAGGCTTAAAAACGATACTAAACGCCCATTATTTGATGAAAAGGCGAAATTGC
>NZ_JAHCZC010000376.1:0-207 GCF_018501135.1 Campylobacter sp. 2018MI13
GCAATTTCGCCTTTTCATCAAATAATGGGCGTTTAGTATCGTTTTTAAGCCTTGTTGCGATTTTGTAAAAACTAAGGTCAAAAAACACTACAAAACCTAATTTTCTTAAATCTTGTAAATTAGCAAAACCACCGCCGCAAGAGATGATTAAATCACTTTTTGTGGCTAATTCATCTCTTAATTCTTTTTCTAAATTCCTAAAATATT
>NZ_JAHCZC010000377.1:0-205 GCF_018501135.1 Campylobacter sp. 2018MI13
GCAAGGAAACTTACAACAAAGAGTCCCTCCCGACTGTTTACCAAAAACACAGCACTCTGCTAACACGTAAGTGGATGGATAGGGTGTGACGCCTGCCCGGTGCTCGAAGGTTAATTGATGGGGTCAGCAGCAATGCGAAGCTCTTGATCGAAGCCCGAGTAAACGGCGGCCGTAACTATAACGGTCCTAAGGTAGCGAAATTCCT
>NZ_JAHCZC010000378.1:0-204 GCF_018501135.1 Campylobacter sp. 2018MI13
ACCATCATTCATAGCCTTAATTACTTCATCACACACTAAATAAGCACTCATTTGCGGTAATTCATCATAGCTTTTTACTTTTGGGCTTGGGATTAATACACGCTTTTCATTAAGAAATTCTTTCTCTCCCCCGCCATTAAAGAAAAAGCTAACATGGGCATATTTTTCTGTTTCTGCTGTGTGAAATTGCCTTAAATTATTTTT
>NZ_JAHCZC010000379.1:0-204 GCF_018501135.1 Campylobacter sp. 2018MI13
AAAAATAATTTAAGGCAATTTCACACAGCAGAAACAGAAAAATATGCCCATGTTAGCTTTTTCTTTAATGGCGGGGGAGAGAAAGAATTTCTTAATGAAAAGCGTGTATTAATCCCAAGCCCAAAAGGAAAAAGCTATGATGAATTACCGCAAATGAGTGCTTATTTAGTGTGTGATGAAGTAATTAAGGCTATGAATGATGGT
>NZ_JAHCZC010000380.1:0-204 GCF_018501135.1 Campylobacter sp. 2018MI13
ACCATCATTCATAGCCTTAATTACTTCATCACACACTAAATAAGCACTCATTTGCGGTAATTCATCATAGCTTTTTCCTTTTGGGCTTGGGATTAATACACGCTTTTCATTAAGAAATTCTTTCTCTACCCCGCCATTAAAGAAAAAGCTAACATGGGCATATTTTTCTGTTTCTGCTGTGTGAAATTGCCTTAAATTATTTTT
>NZ_JAHCZC010000040.1:0-16539 GCF_018501135.1 Campylobacter sp. 2018MI13
AAGATATTCACGATATACACATTCATTCAATCTCTCAAGATTATCATATACTAACAGCTCATATAATCTTAGATGATTTAAATGAGTTTAAAAGTGTTTTACAAAAGCTTAATGCTTTACTTAAGAATAAGTTTAATATACATCATATTACTATTCAGCCAGAAACAATATAAAGGATTAAAATGAAAAAATTATTTTTTGTATTTATTTTATTAATTAGTTTTTTAAATTCAAGTGAGCTAAAAGTAGCTACTTCTAAAAATGTAGGAGAACTAAATCCACATTTGTATTCTCCAAATGAAATGTTTGCTCAAAATATGGTTTATGAAGGATTTGTCTCATACTCGCAAGATAATCAAATAATACCTAGCCTAGCTACTTCTTGGGAGATTAGCGAAGATGGTTTGGTATATACTTTTTATCTTAGAAAAGGAGTTAAGTTTTCTAATGGAGAAGACTTTAATGCAAATGCAGTAAAGCTTAATTTTGATGCAATTTTTGCTAATAAACAAAGGCATATTTCTTTTGCACTTGTAAGAGCTTTTGATTATCTTGAAGTGGTTAATGATTATGAAGTAAAGCTTCATTTAAAACATATTTATGAACCTACTTTAAGAGAACTTAGTCTTATTCGTCCTTTTAGATTTATAGCTCCAAGTGCTATGATTGATAATAATACAAAAGATGGTATAAAAGCTCCAATTGGCACAGGTAAATGGAAATTTGTTGATACTAAATTAGGCGTTTATGATAAGTTTGTTAAAAACGAAAATTATTGGGGCGAAAAAGCTAAAATTGATAGCATAGTATGCAAAATAATCCCTGATCCAAGCTCAAAAGTAATAGCTCTAAAAACAAAAGAAATTAATTATATTTATACTGATGGAGAAATTAGCTTAGAAGATTTTATAAACTTGCAAAAAAGCGATTATCAAACGCTAATTTCAAAGCCACTTAGCACTATTTTAATAGCACAAAATACAGCAAAATATCCAACAAATGATATTAATGTAAGAAAGGCTATTAATATGGCTATTAATAAAGATGAAATTAGCAAATATGTTTTTTATGGGACAAGACCAAAGGCTGATTTTTTCTATGATGATAATGTGCCAAATGGCAAAATTGATAGAAGTGCATACGAATATAATCCTAAAAAAGCTAAGCAATTATTACTTGATAATGGCTGGGAATTTAAAAATGGCTTTTTAGAAAAAGATGGCAAAAGATTAGATATAGTGATTTCTTATATAGGAATTAATGCAGAGCAAAAGGCTATATCAGAAGTATTACAAGCGAATTTAAAAGAAATAGGAATTAATCTAATCTTACAAGCTAATGAAAGCACTATATTTTATAAAAGACATAGAAATGGGGAATTTGAATTAATCTTTAATGCTACTTGGGGAGCTCCTTATGAGCCTGAAATTTTTATGGCTTCTATGGTTGCACCAGCTCACGCTGATTATATGGCTCAAATTGGATTAAAGCAAAAACCACTAATTGATGAAAATATAGAAAAATTATCTAAAACAATGAATAAAGATGAAAAATCTAAACTAGCTAAAGAAATACTTACAATCTTACATGATGAAGCGGTATATATTCCTATTGTATATCATACAAATATATGCGTTGCAAGTCCTAAATTAAAAGGAGTTAAAACGAGTATTTTAAAATATGAAATTCCTTTTGATGATATAGAAATTAAGGAGTAGTATGAAAAAATTCATATTAAAAAGAACTTTATATGCCATTATTTGCTTATTTTTAGCATCAATTTTTATTTTTTTATTAATTAGACTTAATGGAACTGATGCTGTTATGAATTATTTGCAAGTTAGTGGGATAGCACCGACTGATGAAGCGATAGAGCATACGAGAATTATGCTAGGCTTAAATGAGCCAATAATTACTCAATATATAGTTTGGATAAAAAACGCCTTGCAATTAGATTTTGGGACATCATATTTTACTAATCGTAAAATTGCACCTGATTTGTTTGAATACTTAGGAAATACTTTAAAGCTAACATCATTTGCCTTGCTTATAACTTTTATAATCTCTATTCCTTTTGGGGTGTTTTCTGCAATTTATAAAAATCATTTTTTTGATTATTTTGTAAGGATTTTTTCATTTTTAGGTGTTAGCACTCCTAGTTTTTGGCTTGGTTTATTATTTATTTTATTTTTTTCTGTTGAGCTTAATTTATTGCCTCCTTTTGGCATAGGTGGGATTAATCATTTAATAATGCCTGCATTAGCAATATCTTTTATGTCAATTGCTATTAATGCTAGATTTATTAGGATTAATTTTTTACAAGCTTGTAATGAAAGATTTATAGCTTATGCAAAAATGCGTGGCGTAGGAAAGTATAAGATATATTCAAAACATATTTTATTTAATTCTTTACTACCTTTAATAACTGCTTTTGGTATGCATATAGCTGAGCTTTTTGGTGGGGCTTTAGTGATTGAAAATATTTTTGCTTATCCTGGAGTTGGTCGTTATGCTGTAAGTGCTATTTATTATAGTGATTATCCCGTAATTCAAGCTTTTAGTATGATGATGTGTTTTGTGTTTATTTTAATTAATTTAATCACTGATATTTTATATGCGATAATTGACCCAAGGATTAGATATGAGTAAGAAAATCTATGAATATTTTGTGTATTTTTTATGTGCTTTTATAATCTTACTTGCTTTATTTGGTAAATATTATGCACCTTATAGTGCAAATGAGATTAATTTAGCGAATAAATTTGCTAGTAATTCATTATTGCATATTTTTGGGACTGATCATTTAGGGCGAGATATTTTCTCAAGGATTTTAGAAGGTGCTTATATTTCAATTCTAGCTACCTTTTCAACTATTATTATAATAATAGTTTTAGGCGTTAGCGTAGGTTTTATAGCTGGATTTTCAAATAATAAAATTGATAATTTTTTAATGAGAATTTGTGATATATTTTTATGCTTTCCTACTATTGTTTTGGCTTTATTTTTCGTAGGGATTTTAGGAACTGGTTTATTAAATATAATTATAGCCATTGCTTTAACTCACTGGGCTTGGTATGCAAGGATTATTAGAAGCATTGTTTTAAAGCTAAAAAATACTGAATATGTATTAATTAGCAAAACTTGTGGAGCTAGTAATTTTAAGATTTTTAAAAAGCATTTTGCAAAGCCTATTTGTATGCAGCTATTGGTATTAAGCACGCTTGATTTAGGGCATATAATGCTACATATTTCAGGTCTTAGTTTGCTAGGACTTGGGGTAAAAGCTCCACAGGCTGAATGGGGGATAATGATAGCTGAAACAAAAGATTATATTTTAACTCATTATGAGCTTATTTTGTATCCTGGAATTGCTATGTTAATTGTAATTATTGCTTTTAATTTATTAGGCGATATTTTAAGAGATAAATTTGAAAATTTAATACAAGTTGAAAGTCATGGATAAAATAATAGTAAAAAATTTAAATATATTTTATAAAGATACAGCCTTAGTAAATAATGTTAGTATGAATATACAAAGTGGAAAAATCACGGCTTTATTAGGGCTTAGTGGAAGTGGAAAAAGCCTAATAGCAACAGCTATTATGGGATATGTAGCAAATAATTTAAAGCTTAGCGGGAGTATTTGTTTAGATGATAATTCAAAGCAAAATATTGCTTGTATTATGCAAAATCCAAGAACAGCTTTTAATCCTTTATTTAGTATCAAAAACTGCTTTTATGAGACTTTAAAGGCAAGGAATTTAAAAATTGATAATGAATATATAAAAGAAATTTTAAATAAAGTTAAATTGAACGAAAGCGTTTTAAATCTTTATCCACACGAATGCAGCGGCGGAATGCTTCAAAGAATTATGATAGCTTTAGCCTTAGTATCTCGTGCGAAATTTATAATAGCTGATGAGCCTACGAGTGATTTGGATTTGATTTCTCAAGCTGCGGTTTTAGATATATTAGAAGAAATATCAAGCAAAATAGGGATATTGTTAATAACTCATGATTTTGGAGTGGTTGCAAGACTTGCTGATTATGTTTATGTTATGGATAATGCAAGGATTGTTGAAGAAGCAACTTGTATTGATATATTTAAAAACCCACAAGCAAATATAACAAAAGAATTAATTAATTCACATTTATCATTATATGGAGTTAGCAATGCTTAAGGTAGAAAATATCTCATATTCATATAAAAACTCAAATTTATTTAGCGATAAATATACTCAAGTTTTAAATGGAGTTAGCTTTAATTTAGATGAGAATAATTCTTTAGGTGTTTTAGGAATTAGTGGAAGTGGTAAAAGCACTTTAGCAAAAATCATTGCTAATATTTACAAAGCAAATTCTGGAAATGTATTTTTAAACAATGTAAAAATACAAGACAATAAAGAGTATAAAAAATTAATTCAAATAGTATTTCAAGACTCAAGAGCATCTTTTAACCCTGATTTTAGCGTTTATGAAGCCTTGATTGAACCTTTAGAAAATCTTACTAATTTTAGCAAAAGCGAGATTAAAAAAAGAGCTTTAGAATGCTTAGAATTATTAGAATTAAATCAAGACTTATTAGATAAAAAATGCTCAATGCTAAGTGGGGGACAATTACAAAGGCTAAGCATAGCAAGAGCTATTTCAATTAAGCCAAAAATACTTATTTTAGATGAAGCTACAAGTTCATTAGATGTATTAATTCAAGCAAAGATTTTAAAGACTTTAAAAAATCTTCAAAAGGATTTAAGCTATATCGTAATAACTCATGATTTAAGGATTATAAAATTATTTTGTGATGAAGTTTTAGTCCTTGATAAAGGCAAGGTAATTGAGAGCAAAAAAGTAAGCAAGGATTTAGAATTTGAAAGCTTAATGGCTAAAGAATTAAGCAATAGTATATTAAAGCCTTTTCCTAAGGATTTTTATAAATAATATTTAAAAGATTAAATATAATTTTTGTAATTTTGTAAAAAAGTGTTACGAATTTACAAATTCTTATAATTAATCTTAAAAATTATTATGAAATTAAGCTTAGTTTATTAATATTTCTTTTTATTTTCAAAAAAGGTTTTTAATGAGTTCGACGCTACTTATTCAACAGATTTTCAATGGCTTTTCACTAGGCTCAATGTATGCACTAATTGCTATTGGATATACTATGGTTTATGGAGTTTTAAGGCTTATCAATTTTGCTCACGGCGATATTATGATGATAGGCTCGTATGCTTGTTTATTTGCACTTAATTTTTTTGCCTTTCCGTTTATACCTGCTTTTGGTTTTGCTATATTAATTTGTATTGCACTTGGAATTAGCATTGATAAGATTGCTTATAAGCCACTTAGAAATTCTCCTAGAATTTCACTATTAATCACTGCTATTGGAGTTTCGTTTTTCTTAGAAAATCTAATAAATGTATTATTTACAAGCACACCACAACCATTTAATGCACCAAGTATTTTGATAAATCCTATTAATTTATTTGATATTAGAATGTCTTTGCTTGATTTGATAATTCCAACTTTAACTATTATTATTTTAATAGCTGTTTTATTGATTTTGTATAAAAGCAAATATGGAATTGCTATTCGTGCACTTGCTTTTGATATTTCAACCGTTGCTTTAATGGGAATTGATGCTAATAAAATTATAGCTTTTGTATTTGCACTAGGCTCAATGTTAGCTTGTATTGGCGGGATTTTTTGGGCGTGTAAATATCCACAAATTGACCCTAATATGGGAGTTTTAATAGGGCTTAAGGCTTTTGGAGCTGCTGTTTTAGGTGGTATTGGTAGCGTTGGCGGAGCTGTTCTTGGTGGGCTTATAATTGGATTTTGCGAAGTTTTAATAGTAGCTTTTATGCCTGATTTAGCAGGGTTTAAAGATGGTTTTGCATTTATATTCTTAGTATTTGTTTTATTATTTAAACCAACAGGAATTATGGGGCAAGATTATGAAAGGAGTAGATTTTAATGAAAAATATATTTTCAATAATCATTTTAATCTTAGCAGTTTTAAGCATTTTTGCGGCTCAATATTGCTTGAGTGATTATGCTTTAAGAACTTTTATAAATATTAGTATTTTTATAATCTTGGCAGTATCTTATAATCTAATCAATGGTGTAACAGGGCAATTTAGCCTAGAGCCTAATGGTTTTGTAGCAGTTGGTGCTTATATTACGGCTTTATTATTGCTTGATATTGAAGCTAAGCAAGATCAATTTAGCTTATTAGACCCGCATCCATTTATTTTATCATTTCATACTGATAGCTTTTTTATAGCTTTATTAGCGGGTGGTTTTGGTGCTTTGGTTTTATCTTTAATCTTAAGTTTTGCTGTTTTTCGTGTAAGGGGAGATTATTTAGCTATCGTTACGCTTGGATTTGGGATAATTATTAAATTAATTGCACTTAATTTCGCAGCTTTTACAAACGGAGTGCAAGGGTTAAATGAAATTCCAAAACCGAATAATTTTTTATATATAGTTGGAATTATTACTATTATTAGCGTTATTTTAATACTTAATATCATTTATTCAAAATACGGCAGAGCAATGAAGGCTGTAAGAGATGATGAAGATGCAGCTTTAGCTATGGGAATTAATACTTTTAGGATTAAGACTTTAGCTTTTGGGACTAGTGCTTTTTTAGAAGGTGTAGCAGGTGGGCTTTTAGCTTGCTATATCACAAGTGTTACGCCTGAACAATTTGACTTTTTATTTACATTTCAATTATTAATTATCATAGTTTTAGGCGGGTTAGGAAGCACTACAGGAGCAATTATTGGAGCTATTTTAGTAATTGGTGGAAGTGAGTGGCTTAGATTTTTAGATGAACCTATGAATATTTTTGGTTATGAGACAAAAGGCTTGCCAGGACTTAGAATGCTTGTGTTTTCTATCATATTAATTTTAGTAATGCTATTTGCAAGGCGTGGGATTTTTGGCGATAAGGAGCTAAGCGATATTATTTTTAAAAGGTTTAAAAAATGATTTTAGAGCTTAAGAATATTGATAAGAATTTTGGTGGAGTAAAGGCTATAAATAATGCAAATCTTAGCGTTAAAAAAGGTGAAGTTTTTGGACTTATTGGACCTAATGGAGCAGGGAAAACTACTTTATTTAATATAATTTCAGGAGCTTATAAGCCAAGTTCGGGTGAGATTATTTTTGATAATAAAAACATTACAAATCTAAATCAATTAGAAATCACAAAATTAGGCATTGCAAGGACTTTTCAAAATATTAGATTATTTTCATCTATGAGTGTGCTTGAGAATGTTTTAATAGGGCTAAATTGTAGTATTAATTACAATATTTTTGAAGCGTTTTTGCATATTGCAAGATATAAAAAGGCTGAAAAACAAGCAAGAGAAGAAGCGATAAAAATACTAAATACTCTTAAAATCTCTCATTTAGCTAATGCAAAATCAACCGAATTAAGTTATGGAGAACAAAGAAAATTAGAAATAGCAAGAGCATTAGCACTAAAGCCAAAATTATTATTACTTGATGAGCCTGTAGCAGGAATGAATGGGACTGAGAGCAATGAATTAGCAGATATTATAACTACTCTTAAAAAAGAGCTTAGCATAGTGTTAATTGAGCATGATATGAAGTTTGTAAATAGCTTATGTGATAGGGTTTTAGTGCTTGATTATGGTAAGAGTATTTTCTTAGGCTCACCAAAAGAAGCAGTTAATAATAATGAAGTAATTAAAGCATATTTAGGAGATTTTTAATGTTAAAGGTTAAAAACTTAAGCGTTCATTATGGCTTGATTAAAGCTGTTGATGATATTAGTTTTCATATAAACTCAGGAGAAATCGTAAGTATAGTAGGCAGTAACGGGGCTGGTAAAACTAGCACTTTAAATGCGATTTTGAATATTCCTAAGCGTAGTGGGGAGATTAATTTTTTAGGTTATGAAATAGAAAGGCATAAAACTCATACTCTAGTTCAAAAAGGAATTAGCCTTGTGCCAGAAGGAAGAAGGGTTTTTTCAAATCTTAGCATAGAAGATAATCTTAAAATGGGGGCGTTTTATAATGCTGATAATTACGAGCATTTAAAAGAGCAAATGTATAGATTGTTCCCACGCTTAAAGCAAAAAAACAATACCTTAGCAAGGAATTTAAGTGGTGGAGAAGCACAAATGTTAGCAATCTCAAGAGCTTTAATGGGAGAGCCAAAATTACTTATGTTAGATGAGCCAAGTCTAGGACTTGCACCTAAGATTGTAGGAGAAGTTTTTGAGATAATTAAGGTTTTAAAAAATGAAGGAATTACTATTTTATTAGTAGAGCAAAACGCCCAACAAGCATTAAAAATAAGCGATAGGGCTTATGTTTTAGAAAATGGTAAAATCGTTTTAGAAGGCAAAGGAATTGACCTTGCAAATGATGATAATATTCGCAAAAAATATTTAGGAATTTAAATATAAAATCGGAATTAATTTTTCGGTTTTATATTTAAATATGATTTATTTTAGCCTTGTTATAAATTAATATTTATATATGAGATTTTATAATGATTATTTTTTTAGTATAAATATATTTTTATTATTTAACTTAGGAATTTAATTCTACTTATGTTTTAGTATTATCAATAAATATCAAGATGATTTTAAGTAAGATTTTATATAATCACTTTTATCTAAAATGAAAGTGTGTGATGAAAAATAAGAATTTAATTTACCAACTAGAAGGAAAACCCCCGTTTTTTGTAGCACTTCCTTTGGGAATGCAGCATGTTCTTGCTATGTTTACAGGAAATTTAGCCCCCATTTTGATAATTATAGGGGTGTTAAATAGTACGAGTATTGTAATATCCACGCAAGAAAGTATCAGTTTAATCCAATCAGCTATGCTAGCTTCTGGCATAGTAACTCTTCTGCAACTTTATCCAATCAAATATAAAAATATCCAAATAGGTGCTAATCTTCCAATAGTTATGGGGACTACATTTGCTTTTGTGCCAACAGCTATAAGTGTTGCAAATACTTATGGTTTTAGTGCAATTTTAGCTTCTTCTCTTATAGGCAGTATAATTACTATATTTATTGGTTTTGCTTACAAATATATTACAAAGATTTTATCTGAATTAGTAATAGGTGTTGTATTAATTGCAATCGGCATTAATTTATTAGATGTAGGTGTTAATTATTGTGCGGGTGGTTTAGCTGCTAAAAAAATGGGAACTTATGGGGATATTATTAATTTATGTTTATCTTTTAGCACTTTTGCAATCATTATTGCTATTCAACGATTTGCAAAGGGTATCTTTAAAGTTTCAGCTATTTTAATAGGTCTTGTTGTGGGATATTTTTTAGCTTATATGGTAGGTAGAGTAGATACTAGTATTATTAGCGAAGCAAGTTGGTTTAGCTTGCCTATTCCAATTATTTTAATTAATGAATTTCATTTTGAACTAGCCCCTATTGTAAGTGCCATTATCGTTTATATAATCACAAGTTTAGAAACTATCGGAAATGTTAATGGAATTACCGTAGCAGCTTTTAATAGGTGTGCTAAAGAAAAAGAAATCAGTGGAGCTATTTTAGCAGATGGTGTTGGTTGTATGGTGGCTAGTTTGTTAAATGCTTTACCTAATACAGCTTATGGTCAAAATGCAGGAATAATAGCAATGACAAAAATTATAAATAAATATTGCATAGCTTTAGGTGCTTTTTTTATTATAGTATCAGCTTTTATTCCTAAATTAGGAGCTGTTTTTAGGACTATTCCAGATAGTGTTTTAGGGGGTGCAGTTATTATGATTTTTGCTATGATTTTGATAAATGGTATTAAGATTGTAGCTTATGCTGGATTTAGCAACAAAAATGTAATGATATTAGGTATTACTTTTGGTCTTGGGTATGGGTTTGGAGTCCATCCTGAAATTACTAGTAATTTGCCAGGTTATATAAGTTGGGTTTTTAAAGATAGCATAGTAGGAGTTTGTGTAATTTCTATGATAGCTTCTTTAATTTTTGCAAAAGATAAATAAGGGTGAGTATGAAAGAAGAATTTAAAACGATAGGTAAAAGTGAAACAAGATGGGATGCTTACGCTAAAGTTACAGGTAAAGCAATTTATACTGCTGATATTCCTACTAAGAAAAAGTTTTATGCAAGAATAGTAAGATCTAGCATAGCACATGGATATGTTAAAAGTTTTGATTTTAGCGAAGCTTTAAAGGTTGATGGGGTTATTAAAATTTTAACTTATAAAGATATGCCAAAAACTAAGTTTGCAACCGCAGGTCATCCATTTGGACTAGACCCAAAGACTAGAGATAGGTATGATAGAACCATTTTAACAGAGCATGTTAGATTGTTTGGAGATGAAATAGCAGCTGTTATTGCAACCACTGATTTAGCTGCAAAAATTGCTGTAAGTAAGGTAAAGGTTGAATATGATGAGCTTCCTTTTTATCTAACCCCGCAAGAAGCAATGCAAGAAGGAGCTGCGAAAATTCATGAGGATTTAGATAGTAATATAATGGCTCATACTATTAGTAAAGTTGGAGATGTAGAATCGGCTTTAGCTAATAGTGATTATGTTTTTAGTGATACATTTAAAGTTCCTTTGCAACAACATTGCCATATGGAAAATCAGATTGCTTATGCTTATAAAGACCAAGATAATCGTTATGTGGTAGTAAGTTCAACTCAAATTCCACATATTTTAAGAAGAATTTTAGGCGAAGTTTTTGAAAAACATTGGAGTTATTTTAGAGTAATAAAACCTTTTGTTGGTGGTGGTTTTGGTAATAAACAAGAAGTAACAATAGAGCCACTTTGCGTTGCTTTATCTATGGCTATGGGTGGAGAAATTGTTCAAATTGCACTTGATAGAGAAGAAAGTATCGCATATACAAGAACAAGACACGAAATGGAATATAAAGCAAAAATGGGTATTAGTAAAGATGGCTTTATAAATGCTTTAGATATAGAAGTATTATCAAATAAAGGAGCTTACGCATCTCATACTCATTCGGTTGGTATTAAAGGTGGTGGAGTTTTATTATCTTTATATAATATTCCTAACTTTAGATATGATATTAAAACCGTTCATACAAATATAGCAACAGCTGGGGCTATGAGAGGATATGGAGTTCCACAGGTTATGTTTTTTATAGAAAGTTTTATGGAAAATGTAGCTAGAAAAATGGGTTTTGATTCTATTAGTTTTAGAGAAAAAAATATAGTAGGAAATGATGTTTTAAATCCACTAAATCAAGTTATTCAAAAATCAGCTAAATTAAAAGAATGTATTGAGGTTGCTAAGGAGAAATTTAATTACTATGAAAAACAAAAAGCCTGTAAAGAATTTAAACACCCTTATAAAAAGCGTGGGGTAGGGCTTGCAACCTTTACTTATACAACAGGTGTTTATCCAAAGGGCTTAGAAACAGCAGCAGCTAGAGTAATACTAAATCAAGACGCACATATTAAACTAATGCTAGGCTCAACTGAAATCGGACAAGGTTCTGATACGGTTTTAGCTCAAATGGCAGCAGAAGTTTTAAGTATTCCTTATGATTGGGTTATAGTTGATGCGAATACTGATACAGATACGGCTCCATTTGATACAGGAGCTTATGCTTCAAGACAAAGCTATGTAACAGGGCTTGCAGTAAAAGAAGCTGCTTTAAAATTAAAAACAAAAATATTAAAAGCAGCAGCGAGATTAAAAGATGTTGATTTTGCAAATCTTGATTTAGAAAATGCAAATATTGTTTTTAAGAATAAAGAAGTTTTAATGAGTTTGGCTGATTTTGCTTTACACACTACTTATGATTGGCAAAAGGCTAAAAGTTTATCGGCATTTGCGAGTGTAAATTGCCATACAAATTCTTATAGTTATGGTATTACTATGGCTATGGTTGAAGTTGATATGAATACAGGAAAAATAGAGATATTAGATATTTTAAATGTTCATGATGCTGGTAAGGTATTAAATCCACTTTTAGCAAGTTCTCAAGTAGAAGGCGGAATGGGAATGGCAATTCCTTATGCTTTATTAGAAGAATTAAAATATGACAAAAAAACAGGTAAGATTTTAAACAATAATCTTTTAGATTATAAAGTTCCAACTGCACTTGATGTTCCTGATTTAGATGTTAGTTTTGTTGATAATTATGACCCTTATGGTCCATTTGGTAATAAGTCTTTAGGTGAACCTCCTATGTGTTCTCCTGCACCTGCTATTAGAAATGCAGTGCTTGATGCTACAAATATAGAGTTTAATCAAATTCCAATAACACCAGAAAGATTTTTTCAAGCTAAGGATAAAGAATGTATTATTTAAGTAATTACACGGAAGCAAAAAGCGTTAATGAAGCTAGTAGGCTATTAAAAACTATAGATGATTCGGTATTAATTGCAGGCGGAACTGATATTTTAATTAAACTTAGAAGTTTGGATAAAAAATACGCAAATAAGCATTTAATAGGAATTAATACTTTAAAAGAATTAAAAACCATAACAATTGATGATGAGTTTATTCATATAGGCGCATTATGCACTTTTGATGATATAGAAAATAATGAAATTATAAAAAATAATTTAACAAATCTAAAACAAGCAGCTGCTCTAGTTGGTGGTCCGCAAATTAGAAATATGGCTACAATAGGTGGAAATATTTGCAATGGTGCAACTTCTGCTGATAGTGCTTCAAGTCTTTTTACTCTTGATGCGATTTTAGTTATTTACAACGAAGACACACGCAAAGAAATTGCTATAAATGATTTTTATATCAGTTCTGGTGTTGTTAAATTAGAAAAAGGAGATATTTTAACAAGTATTAAAATTCCTAAAAAATCTTTTAATGGTTATGTTAGTAAATATATAAAATTTGCTCAAAGAAATGCTATGGATATAGCTACAATTGGAGTTAGTGTTATGTTAAAAACTAATAATGATGAGATAATTGATTTAAAATTAGCTTATGGAGTTGCTGCTCCTACTCCTATTAGAGCTAAAGAAAGTGAAAAATTAGCAAAAGGTTTAAAATTAACTAAGGAAAATATTGAAAAAATTGCTAATAATATTTTAAATGAAACAAAGGCAAGAGATTCTTGGAGAGCTTCTAAAGATTTTAGAAATAATCTTTTAACAACGCTTACAAAAAGAGCTATTTATGAATTAATAGGAAAAAATTATGAAAATTAAAACTTATATAAATGATAAATTTTATGAATTACACATTGACCCTAGAATGTCATTGCTTGAATTAATAAGAAATGTATTACAATTAAGTGGAACTAAAGAAGGCTGTAGTGTTGGTGAATGTGGAGCTTGTGCTGTTTTAGTTGATGGTAAAAATGTAAATAGCTGTATTTATTTAGCAGCTTGGGCTGATGGTAAAAAAATAACTACTATAGAAGGTTTAACCCCTTTTGATGGCTTAAGTCTTTTACAAGAAAATTTTGTAAAAAATGGAGCTGTTCAGTGTGGATTTTGCACTCCTGGGTTTATTATTTCATCAACTGCTTTGCTTAGTAAAAATAAAATGCCTACTAAGTTTGAAATAAGGCGAGGGGTGTCTGGTAATCTATGTCGTTGCACAGGATATAAAAAAATCTTTCAAGCCATAGAAGATACTGCAAATAATGCTAAATGAAGCTTTAGATATTAAATATAAAGACAAAATTGCGATTATAGGCTCTGGTGGGAAGACCACTTTTGCTTATAATCTAGCTAAACAAAATCAAGATAAAATCACAATTCTTACAACAAGTACAAAAATGTATGAAGTAAAAGATATAAATTTTAATAATCTATATAATCAAACAAGTATTACAAATCTTAAAAAAGGCGTTAATTTATGTGGAAAAATTATTGACAATAAAGTAAATGCTTTAGATGATTTTAGTGATTTTTATAAAAATTGTGATTTGTTTATATATGAAGCTGATGGAGCTAAGGAATTGCCTTATAAAGTTTGGAAAAATAATGAGCCTGTTATTTTAGAAAATACCAATAAAATAATAGGAATTATTCCACTTCATTTATTAAATTATCAATTAAATGAGAATTTCATTCATAGGTTTGATGATTTTTTGAAAGTATTTGAAGTGAGTAAAAGTGATGTTTTAAGTATTGATTTAATAGAAAAAATTTGTTTAAAAATGTTTGAAAATATTAGTTTAAATTCTGATAATTTTATTTTTTTTAATAGATGCGATGATTTAAAAGTATTAAATGAACTTGCAAAAAGATTAAAAAATTTTAGATTATTAGCTGGTTTTTTAAAAGAAGAAAAATATATAAGGCTTAATTTTTGAAAGGAATTTGTATTATCTTAGCAGCTGGATATTCAAGAAGGCTTGGTTTAAATAAATCATTTTTAAAATATAAAAATACTTATTTTATTGATTTGATTATTCAAAAAACTTTAGAGCTTAATATGGATATTAAAATAGTTGCTAATGAGAATAATTACGAGTATTTAAAGACAAATTATAAAGATTTTAATGTGGTTTTAAATGCCTTTAATAAGGGTCAAAATACAAGTATAAAAATAGCTTTAAATAATGTTTTAGATTATGATTACGCAATATTTTTACCGATTGATCAAATATTTTTAAAAACTAATTCAATAAAAACTATCATTTCAAAATATAAAGAAAATTATATTGTTGTTCCTAGATTTAATAATATTAATTCCTTGCCTACTATTTTTGATAAAAAATATTTTAAAGAATTGTGTGAATTAGATAATGATAGCGGTGGAAGAGTGCTAATTCAAAAATATAAAGATAAAGTAATTTTTGTTGATTTATATGATGAATTAGAAGGAAAAGATATAGATACTAAAGAAGATTTAAGGTTGATTGATGAGTGAATTTGTAATTATTAGAGGAGCGGGTGATATTGCTAGTGGTATTGCTGCTAGGCTTTTTAGAGCAGGTTTTAAGATACTTTTATTAGAATGTTTAAAACCAAGTTCAATTAGAACAAAAGTTTGTTTTTCTCAAGCAGTTTACGATAAAACTTGTGAAATAGAAGGTATAAAAGCGAAGTTAGTTAATAAAGATGAGATTTTAGATTGTAAGGATTTTATCCCTATTATAATTGATGAGAATTTAGATATTTTAAATTATATAAAACCAAGAGCTTTAATTGATTCAATTTTAGCTAAAAGGAATTTAGGAACAAATATTAATATGGCTCCGGTTGTGATTGCTATTGGACCTGGATTTTGTGCTGGAATTGACGCTCACGCTGTAATCGAGAGTAATCGCGGCCATAATTTAGGCAAGGTTATTTTAAGTGGTTTTGCAGAGAAAAATACAGGAATTCCTGCTGAAGTAAAAGGAATTGGAGCAAAAAGAGTAATTTATGCAAACGATAATGGAATCTTTAAAGCTATTGCTAAAATAGGGGATATGGTAAAAGAAGAAGAAATTATTGCATATATTGATAATACACCTGTTAAAGCTAGTATAAGTGGGCTTTTAAGAGGTATTATTAATGATAATTTTGAAGTAGTAAAGGGTCTTAAAATTGCAGATATTGACCCAAGAATTAGTGAATATGAAAATTGCTTTAGTATTTCAGATAAGGCTAGGAGCATAGGTGGTGGGGTTCTTGAAGCTTTGATGTATTTTGAAAATAGGAATAAAAATGGATGAATTGATAATAAAAGAAATATATAAAAGATGTGAGAAAAATGAAAAAATTGCCTTAATAACTCTTACAAAATCAAGTGGTAGCACTCCTAGAAATGCAGGTTCTATGATGGCTTTATTTAGCGATGGCACAAGTATTGGAAGTATAGGTGGTGGTAAATTAGAATTTGAAGTTATAAAAGAAGCTAAAGAATGTTTAGAAAATAATAAAAGTAAAATTTTTAATCACGAATTAACACCGAATGGAGATTTAAAAATGCAGTGCGGCGGGCTTGCAAGTGGTTATATAAAAATTATTAATCAAAAAGCAAAATTAATAATATGTGGAGCAGGACATATTGGTAAAGAAATACTATTTTTATCAAAATATTTAGGTTTTTATTCAATTTTAATTGATGATAGGCAAGATTATTTGCAAGGTTTAGCAAATGAAGAATATTTCAGCAATTATGAAGATTTGAGTTTTTTAGATATTGATGATAATACTTATGTAATTATTGTTACAAAATCTCATTTAGATGATTATAAATGCTTAAAAAATGTAATAGATAAAAATGCAAAATATGTTGGTGTTATTGGAAGTAAAACTAAACATAAATTCATTAAAGATGAGCTGATTAAAGATAATTTTAGTGCCGAATTATTTAATAAAATTTATGCTCCAATAGGTTTAGACATTGCAAATCAGGAGCCAAGAGAAATTGCGTTTAGTATTTTAAGTGAGGTTTTACTTATCAAAAACCAAGGTAAATTAGCACATAAAAAAAATTTTAATCCCTAAATTCCAAAAATATTTTTATGTTTAAGTGTTTTTTAAGTTTAATAACATATAATTCAAGCTTTTTATTTGCTTCTAGCAAATCGTTATTTTAAATAGTTTTATTGTTAATTTTAAAT
>NZ_JAHCZC010000381.1:0-204 GCF_018501135.1 Campylobacter sp. 2018MI13
GATCAGAGTGAAATAGAACCTGAAGCCATTTGCTTACAATCATTCAGAGCCCTATGTAGCAATACAGGGTGATGGACTGCCTTTTGCATAATGAGCCTGCGAGTTGTGGTGTCTGGCAAGGTTAAGCGAACGTGAAGCCGTAGCGAAAGCGAGTCTTAATAGGGCGATAAGTCAGATGCTGCAGACCCGAAACGAAGTGATCTA
>NZ_JAHCZC010000382.1:0-203 GCF_018501135.1 Campylobacter sp. 2018MI13
TGAAGCTTTGAGCTTTGATACTTCAAAAGTAACTAATATGAGCCATATGTTTGAAAATTGCTTTGATTTTAATCAACCATTAAATTTCAATACTTCAAATGTCGTTGATATGAGCAGTATGTTTAGTGGTTGTGAGTATTTTAATGAAGCTTTGAGCTTTGATACTTCAAAAGTAACTAATATGAGCCATATGTTTGAAAATT
>NZ_JAHCZC010000383.1:0-203 GCF_018501135.1 Campylobacter sp. 2018MI13
TGAAGCTTTGAGCTTTGATACTTCAAAAGTAACTAATATGAGCCATATGTTTGAAAATTGCTTTGATTTTAATCATCCATTAAATTTCAATACTTCAAATGTCGTTGATATGAGCAGTATGTTTAGTGGTTGTGAGTATTTTAATGAAGCTTTGAGCTTTGATACTTCAAAAGTAACTAATATGAGCCATATGTTTGAAAATT
>NZ_JAHCZC010000384.1:0-203 GCF_018501135.1 Campylobacter sp. 2018MI13
AATTTTCAAACATATGGCTCATATTAGTTACTTTTGAAGTATCAAAGCTCAAAGCTTCATTAAAATACTCACAACTACTAAACATACTGCTCATATCAACGACATTTGAAGTATTGAAATTTAATGGATGATTAAAATCAAAGCAATTTTCAAACATATGGCTCATATTAGTTACTTTTGAAGTATCAAAGCTCAAAGCTTCA
>NZ_JAHCZC010000385.1:0-200 GCF_018501135.1 Campylobacter sp. 2018MI13
AACTCTAATTTGCATCCTAATCCTTAAAAGAGTATGGCTATAAGCCGGGTTTTGTCTTGGATAATCATTTATCTACTTACTATTTCACAATAGCACTCTAGCGAAGGGTTTAAAATATAAGATAAAACCCCCCCCTTCTTGCTGCAGGTTGGGTTTATAAGCTGAATTGCTTTTACTCGCATAATCACTGGTGGGCTCTT
>NZ_JAHCZC010000386.1:0-200 GCF_018501135.1 Campylobacter sp. 2018MI13
TGAAGTCTTCGGATGGAAGGAAGAATTGCTGATGCCGACGAGCCAAGAAAAGTTTCTAAGTGTAGATAATGTTGCCCGTACCGGAAACCGACACAGGTGGGTGGGATGAGTATTCTAAGGCGCGTGGAAGAACTCTCTTTAAGGAACTCTGCAAAATAGCACCGTATCTTCGGTATAAGGTGTGGTTAGCCTTGTATTAG
>NZ_JAHCZC010000041.1:0-16205 GCF_018501135.1 Campylobacter sp. 2018MI13
CCCACGCTAGAATAATCATTTTGACCTTGGTTTAAAATCTTACTAATAAATATTATCTATTTAAATTTTAAAAGTAAAAAATTTTATAAAGCTATTTTTTATTTTATTACCAAATAACATATAAAATATTTATATGAAAAATAAAGAATTTAAATTAGGATAAAAGATGAATTTTAGACATATGCAACTATTTTTAAAAGTAGCAAAATTACAAAGCTTTACAAAGGCTGCAAATGAGCTTAAAATACCGCAACCATCATTATCTCAAAGTATTTTTGCATTAGAAAATGAGCTAAAAACCACGCTTTTTAATAGAAGCACAAATCCAATATCTTTAACCGAAGCAGGAGAAATATATTTAAAAAAAGCAAATCTAATAAAAGATATGATAGCAGAGCTTGATACTGAAATTTCAGCACTAAACAATGCCAAAACTGGCAAAATTCGTATAGCATTCTTACAAAATGGCTATAATATGATTCCAAATCTCTTGCCACAATTTTGCAAGCGTTTTAGCGACGCTGATATTAAAATTTCTCAAATCTTTTCAACGCTTAAAATCAAACAAATGATTTATGATGATGAAATTGACCTTGGAATGCTAGTTTTACCACTTGATATAAAATATTTAAAATATGAAATAATAAAAAGCAGCAATGTTTTTCTAGCACTGCCATCTTTACACGAATTATCTTTAAAATATAAAAATAAAGAATTACCAGAAATATCAATCAAAGAACTAAAAAATGAGAAATTTATTCTGCCAAAATCTTCTCAAAGAAGTAGATTAGATATTGATTTAATGTTTAAAAACAATGAATTTATTCCTAAAATTTTATGCGAAACTGAGACTTTTGATATTGCAAATTCAATAGTAGCAAGTGGTGTTGGTGCTACTTTTACTATTAGCGAATTAATAAAAGATGATAAAAAAGATAAAATAAAATTATTTAATATAAAGGATAATAATTTAATTAAAACATTAGTTATAGCTTATAAAAAAGATAAAAAACTCTCACATTTAGAGCTTGAGTTTATAAAAATGGCAAAAGAATTAGGGGCTTAGCCCCTAAAATTATGCTAATTTTGTAGCATCAATTATATTTAAATCAAGTCCTAATTGCTCGTTGCTAAGACCAAGTGCTAATCCTACTAATTGAGAAAGATGAATTATTGGCTTTCTAATTTCAGAACCCATTGCATCTTGATAGCGTTCTTGGTAAATATCAAGCTGCATTTGGCAAAGCGGACAAGGTGTAACAACGCAATCAGCACCATTTTTATCAGCACTACCAACAATTTGAGATGACATTTTTTGCACCGATTTTACTGCTGGATAACTAGCGTGAAAACCACAGCAATCTAAGCGTTTTTCAAACGGAACTATTGTCGCACCGAGCGCACTAACTACAGCTTCAAAGCTTTTTGGATTAGTTGAACTTTCTTTTGCGTTATATGATTTTTCAGGGCGAATACTATGACAACCATAAAATAAAGCTACTTTTAGATTAGAAAGTGGCTTAACAACTTTTGATTTTAAGGTATCTAAATTCTCATACAAAATCCATAAAAGGCTTGTTATTTCATTATTTCCTTGATATTTCATATTACCTTTTGCTAAATATTCATTTATGCGGTCTTTTGCACCTTTATCTAAAGCAGTTTTTGCACGAGTTAAAGTTAGCATACAAGTGCTACAGGTTGTTAGCATTGGCATATTCATATTCTCAGCTAATGCTATATTTCTAGCATTTGCTACAAGTGCTGCTATTGGGTCTACATCTTGTGCTTGAGATGCACCACAGCAACTCCAACCCTTAATCTCGTGTAAAGTTATACCTAGTATTGGAGCTATTGCTTCTAATGACATTTTTGATTCTTTAGCTGCTTGACTTAAAACACAGCCAGGGAAAAAAGCGAAATCTTTTTGTTGCATAACTTACTCCTTATTAGCAGCTCTAGCTGCTTCAATCATTTTTACTAAATCTTCATGACCTTCAATTTCTTCATCACCAAAAATATGTAATGGATTCATCTTACCTGCTTTCATTAGATTGTATGCAATATCTATTTTTGTAGTATTTGCTAAAACACCTTCAGAGCGAAGTGCTAAATAAATCTCATTTAATCTACCTGTATCTTCTAAGTCTTTTAAGAATGCTTCTGCGTGAGCTGGTCCTGTGCCATCTTTTAAACCTTTTTTCATAGCCATTACTCTTAGCATTGCTATATCATCAGCAGCACTAATTCCTTTAGGACAGCGGTCGGCACACTCTTGACAATGAACGCACATCCAAAGACCATTTGCAATAGATGGTTTTAAGTGTTTTAAAGCATCTTTTGAGCGTGAATCATAAGCAGCACGAAATGCGTGAGTAAATACAAATGGTTCCATATAATCACTTGAATCAGCTTCAAGTTTATTACATTCACTAGCACAACAACCACATAAAATACAATCCCATTGTTTTTTAATAGCATCAACTTCAGCTTGAGTTTGCACGCAACCTTTTTTATCAGAAAAGGCTTCTTTTGGTGTTATAGTTGGTTTTATTTTTCTTAAATTCTCAATACTTGGCTCCCAATCTACAACCAAATCCGAAAGAACTTTAAAATTTGCCAAAGGAGAGATTTTTAAGCTTTCAGGATTGTCATATTCTTTTAATAAATCATCCATTTTAGTATCACAAGCAAGGTATGAATGCCCATTCACACGCACACCACAAGCACCACAAATCGCCATACGACAAGCCGAAGTAAAATTTAGTGAAATATCTTGAGTGCGTTTTATATGTTGTAATAAGGCTAAAAGCGTTTTTCCCTTTACTTCATCTATACTTAAATCATATGCTTGAACAAATTTATCAACTCCATTAAAGCGGTCAATTAAAATTTTCATTAGTATTTCCTTTCTTCAGGTTTAAATTCTGTAATAACTACATCTTTATAACTAAGGCTTAATTTGTCATCTTTTAAAGTAACAAGGCTATGTTTTAAGAAATTCTCATCATCTCTTGTTGGATAATCTTCTCTAGTATGAGCCCCACGGCTTTCTTTTCTATTTAATGCACCAAGACAAGCACACCTTGCTAAAAGAATGAGATTTCCAAATTCTAAATACTCAATTAAAGCGGTGTTATAGAACATATTTGGATTTGAGATTTTAAGATTATTATATTTAGCCCAAATCTCATCTAGGATTTTTATATGTTTTTCAAGCTTTTCTCCTGTTCTATAAATTCCCATATTATCCCAGTTGTATTGTCCAAATTCTTCTCTTAAATCATAAAGCTCGTTAGGTTTTGAATTGCCACTTGTTATATCTTTTAGCTTAATTCTCCATTTTTGAGCTAATTCTTCAGCGTGTTTGCCAGAGCCATAATTTTGTCTTTTGTTTGCATACTCACCTGCACCCTCACCTGCAAGTTTGCCTGTAACTGCCGCATCAGCTAAGCTATTTCCACCTAGACGATTTGCTCCGTGAATTGAAGCACAACTTGTCTCACCTGCAGCAAAAAGTCCTGCTAAATGAGTACTCATATCATCAAATTTTGCAATTTCTATACCACCCATTGAATAATGAGCTGTTGGACGAATTTTAATTGGTTCTTTTACTAAATCTATACCTTCAAATAAAAGTCCAATATGACGAATTTGTGGTAATTCATTCATAATTTGCTCTTCACCTAAATGCGTAACATCTAAAAGAACATAAGAGCCCATTCCTTCTCCAAATCCATTGCCTAAACGAATTTCACTTTCAATTGAACGAGAAACAATATCTCTTGGAGCAAGCTCAAGACGATTTGAGTATTTACTCATAAAGCGTTCGCCTTTATTATTAATTAATTTTCCACCAAGACCTCTTGCCGCTTCAGTAATTAATGCACCACCATTTCTAACTCCTGTTGGGTGAAATTGAAGCATTTCAGGGTCTTTAAACGCAAGTCCAGCTCTAAGTGCTGCAGCAATTCCATCTCCACTAGCATTAAATGGGGTTGAAGTGCGGTTATAAAACACACGAGTATAACCACCTGTTGCTAGAACCACTGATTTTGCTAATACAGGCACTACATCTCCTGTTTGCATATTTAAAAGAACTACACCTTCGCACTCATTATTATCAATCGCAATATCAAGTAAGTAATGGTCAAGCAAGAAATTAACACCATTTGTAATAGCTTCATCAAGACAGGTGTGCATCATAATAGAACCTGTTTTATCGGCTGCATAATTACAGCGTTCATATTTTGCACCACCAGCAAAACGCCTTGCAACCGTTTTATCTTTTTGTCTATTAAAAGGCATTCCTGCATAATCAAGTTCGTGAATTGCTTCGGTAGCCTTTTGTGCAAATTTAATAATTACATCTTGATCACCTAAAAAATCACTACCTTTAACAGTATCATATGCGTGTAATTTGTTTGAGTCACCATTTTCAAAATCAATCACACCATTAATCCCACCTTCAGCCATACAGGTTGCATTTCGTGATGGCATACCTTTATTAACTACTACAACATTTAAATTTGGATGATTTTTTCTAACCGCAACAGCAGCTCTAAGACCAGCACCACCAGAGCCGATAACTAAAACATCTACGCTTGGTAGTGAGGTATTTTTACCACTTTTTTTAAGCTCACTTGCCATAATTGATACAGGGCTTGTGCTAGCTGCTACTGCACCAACACCAATAGTAGCTGATTTTATGAAATCTCGCCTATTGAATTTTTCTTCATTCATATAAAACTCCTTTAAATAAGAATTTTGGTATTAATCTTTATTTTTTTCTTAAAATAAAAAATTAATAGCAAAATATTATTCTAAATTACATTATAAGTCAAATATTATTTTTTTTATAATCTCATAAGATAAAAATTATAATATATAAAAAATCACGATTTTATGGTATTTTGAATTAGAGAATTTGTAATAAAATTAATATAAAAAATAAAATATCATCAATATTTATTAGTAATAAACTTATAAAAAGTTTCTTTTTTAGTATTTTAATAATTAATAATTTTTCACATTGCTTATAAATCTATAGTATAAATTTACTAATATTTTAAATATTTAATTTGCCTTTATTTACGCTAATTTTGAATATATACTATTAAGTTTTAAATAGGCAAATTAACACCATTTAAGTAATTACTTTAATTTATAATAATTAGATGATATTTTTATATATTCTTAAAAAATAATTTTAATTTTTAAGTATAAAACTATGAAAGTGTTTTAATGCTTTTATAAGCGTCAATAATGTTTCTTATTTCTTCATAAAAAGATTAATATGATTAATAGTTCACTAGTTATTAAAAAATTATATTAATGTTTTAAATTCTATTTGAGTAATAAAATAATCAAGCCCTAAAAAGGGCTTGAAATTATTCAGAAACGCTATAATCAGCTGCTGCTAAACGCTTTAATTGTCTATAGCGTCTTTGTGCATCTGCTTTGTTGCGAGCATATAGTTCTGCTGCTTCTTTTGGATTTCCTTTTTTTAATGAGTTATAACGAACTTCTGCCATTAAGAACTCTTCATATAAATTCCAATCAGGTTCTTTTGAAGCAATTTTTAATGGATTTTTACCCTCTGCTTCTAATCTTGGATCAAATGTGTAAATTGGCCAATAACCACACTTAGTTGCGATTTCTGCGTGATCACCACTAGCACCCATTCCACCTTTAATTCCGTGAGCTATACAAGGGCTATAGCAAATGATTAAGCTTGGTCCATCGTAAGCTTCTGCTGCGATTAGTGCTTTAATAAAATGAGCATAATTTGCATTTGAATTTACTTGAGCTACGAAAATATTTCCATAAGTCATAGCAATTTGTCCTAAGTCTTTTTTCTGACTTGGCTTACCACTTGCAGCAAATTGTGCTACTGCACCTGTTCTAGTTGATTTTGAAGCTTGTCCGCCTGTATTTGAATAAACTTCAGTATCCATTACTAATACATTCACATCTTCTCCACTAGCTAAAACATGGTCAAGCCCACCATAACCAATATCATAAGCCCAGCCATCACCACCAAAAATCCATTGAGATTTTTTAGCTACATAGCTTTTTAGACCTAAAATTTCTTTAGCACCTTCAAGCTCTGCGTGTTGTTCTAATAATGGAATTAGTCTATCTCTAACATCTGCTGTTATATCAGCATTTTTCTTATTAGCCAACCATTCGCCATAAAGAGCTGCAATTGCATTTGGAGCTTTATCTTTTGTATTAATCATAATATCTTCAATTCTATGGCGAATTGTCTCGGTAGCAACTCTCATACCCATACCAAACTCAGCATTGTCTTCAAATAATGAGTTACCCCAAGCAGGTCCAAAACCTTTATCATTTTTGCGATATGGAGTAGAAGGTGCTGAACCACCATAAATTGAGCTACAACCTGTTGCGTTAGCAATCATCATTCTCTCACCAAACATTCTAGTAACTAATGTAATATATGGAGTTTCACCACAACCTGGACATGCTCCATGGAATTCAAATAATGGTTGTGCAAATTGAGCACCTTTTGTAGTATCTTTTGCTATAAAATTATCTTTATAAGTAACTTTATGGAATAAGTAATCAGCATTATCTTGTTCGCCTTTTTCTAGCTCTTCTTCAAGCGGAACCATAACAAGTGATTTTTCTTTACTTGGACATTCAGTTACACATAACTCGCAACCTGTACAATCTAATGTTGAAACTTGAATTTTAAATTTAAGACTTTCGCCTTTTACACCTTTAGCATCGATTGAATGCTCTTTCACGCCTACTGGAGCATTTGCCATTTCTTCATCATTAATTAAGAATGGGCGTATTACTGCATGTGGGCAAACTGATGCGCATTGGTTACATTGAATACAATTTGCTTCAATCCATTTAGGAACCATAACACCAACACCACGCTTTTCATATTGTGTAGTTCCATGCTCAAAACTACCATCTTCATACCCAATAAATGCTGACACTGGTAAATCATCACCTTTTGCAGCGTTCATAGGTTTAACTATATTTTCAACAAAAGCAGTTCCTATGTATTTATCATCAGCTTTTTTCTCATCTATTACTAAATTAGCCCAAGCTGGATCAACAGTAACTTTTACTAAACCTTGTGCTCCAATATCAATAGCTTTATAGTTCATCTCAACTACTGCTTCGCCCTTTTTAACATAGCTTTTATATGCAAATTCTTTCATATATTTTTGAGCATCTTCATAATCAATAATTTTTGCTAATTTAAAGAATGCACTTTGCATAATTGTATTTGTTCTATTGCCTAGTCCTATATCACGAGCAAGTTTTGTAGCATTTATGATATAAAAATTCACATTTTTTTCAGCTAGAACTTTTTTAACTTTATTAGGAATTTTTTCAATTGTAGTTTGTTCGTCCCAAATTGAGTTTAATAAGAAAGTTCCATTTTCTCTAATACCTGCTAAAACATCATAAATATCTAAATATGCAGCAACACTACAAGCAATAAAATGTGGGGTGCTTACTAAATAAGTTGAAGTTATTGGCTTTTTAGAAAATCTTAAATGGCTTCTTGTATATCCACCTGATTTTTTACTATCATAAGCAAAATATGCTTGTGCATATAAATCAGTTTTATCTCCAATAATTTTAATTGAGTTTTTATTTGCACCTACCGTTCCATCAGCACCAAGTCCGTAGAATAAACATTCAGTTGTGCTTTCATCTCCTAATGAAATCTTTTTGCCTAGTGGTAATGAAAGATGAGTTACATCATCATTAATTCCAATTGTAAAATTATTTTTTGGTTTTTCTTGATTTAAATTCTCATATACTGCAAGTAATTGTGCAGGGTCAACATCTTTTGAACTAAGACCATATCTACCACCTACAATTAAAGGTGCATTTTCTTTATCATAATATGCAGCTTTTATATCAAGATATAAAGGCTCGCCTATACTACCTGGTTCTTTTGTTCTGTCTAAAACTGCAATCTTTTTAACTGATTTTGGCATTTCTTCAAAGAAATATTTTAAGCTAAATGGTCTATATAAATGAACCATCATAACACCAACTTTTTCGCCTTTTTTGTTTAGATAATCAACCACTTCAGTTAAAGCTTCATTTACACTACCCATAGCAACAATTACACGAGTAGCATCAGCAGCACCATAATATACAAATGGTTTATAAGTTCTACCTGTAACTTTTGAAATCTCTTTCATATAATCAGCTACTACATCAGGTAAAGCATCATAAAATTTATTAGCTAACTCACGAGTTTGAAAATATATATCATCGTTTTGTGCAGTTCCACGAGTTTTTGGATGTTCAGGATTTAAACAGGTATCACGGAATGCTTGAACTGCATCCATATCAATTAATCTTTTAAATACTTCATAATCCATTACTTCAATTTTTTGAATTTCATGAGATGTTCTAAATCCATCAAAGAAATGCATAAATGGAACTCTTCCTTTAATAGCACTAAGATGAGCAACACCAGCTAAATCCATAGCTTGCTGAACGCTATTTGAACATAGCATTGCAAAACCTGTTTGACGAGCTGCGTAAATATCTTGATGATCACCAAAAATTGATAAAGCTTGAGCAGCAATTGCACGAGCAGCAACATGTATAACACCAGGAAGCATTTGACCTGCGATTTTATACATATTTGGGATTTTAAGTAATAAACCTTGAGAAGCTGTATAAGTTGTAGTTAATGCACCAGCTTGTAACGAACCATGAACGCTACCAGCAGCACCTGCTTCACTTTGCATTTCAACAATTTTTACAGGCATTCCAAAAATATTTTTCTTTCCTTGAGAAGCCCAAATATCTGTATAATCAGCCATAGGTGAACTTGGAGTAATAGGATAAATTCCTGCCACTTCTGTGAACGCATAGGCAGCATATGCAGCGGCTTCGTTACCATCCATTGTTTTCATAACTTTTGCCATAATTTTTTCCTTTTTTATAGAATTTGTGTTTCAATTTTACTCAAAGCTTATAAATAAATGTTAATTTGATTCAAGTTTGTAAGTGCTAGAAAATAGGACATTTTTAGTATTGTAAATATTGTCAATCGAAAAAGTTACTGATTTAATTTTAGGGTTAATTATTTCATCATAATGAGTAAATAAACTTTCAAAAAATATAATATTTTCATTATTTTTTAAAAATGGTTTTATGATTTCTTTAAATTCTATAAAAATAATTTTAATTAAATCAAAATTTTCAATCTTAAACTCAATTTTTTTATTTCTTATTTTAAAACTAATTTTACTTGTATTTGAAAGATTGATTTGTAAATTAGTCGCTATTTTAGAATAATCAATTGCGTTATTTACAACGCTATATTTTACTCTAAAATCTATACTAATATCATTTAACATATCAAGAACAGATTTATAAGCAGTTTTATTTAAATACCAAGATAAAAACGCTAAATCATCTTTTACATTGTCATTAAACTTCAGATTATCAACATTAAATTCAAATTCTGAACTCATATTAAACAAGCTAGTATCATCAAAATAATATTTATTTTTATCAAAATAATATTCTAAATTATTCTTTTCTATAAAAGAGTATTTTAAATCTTTAAAATCCTTTTCAAGTAATTGTAAAAAATTATAAAATGCAACTCTGTTTTTAATATAAATATTAGAGAATTTAAAATATTTAAAAACTCCATTTTCTATAAAACATTCAGTATAACTTGAACATTCCACCTTAGCTGCTATATATAATTTTTCAAGTAATTTTACTAGATAATCTATTTCTTGTTTTTGCTTGATTATGTTTCTTTGTTCTTGTTGATAATTATCATACAAAAACACACTAGTTGTTAATACAACAACAAGTATGCTTAAAATTATTTTTTTCATAAATTAGCTTCGTTTAAAGCCTCTGATTGATAGTGAGCTATTAGTGGTTCAATGATTTCATCTAACAAACCATCTTGCATAATTATGTCTAATCTATGTAAAGTAAGATTTATTCTGTGATCACTTATTCTATTTTGTGGATAATTATAAGTTCTAATTCTTTCACTTCTATCTCCACTTCCAACTTGAGATTTTCTACTCTCTCGCTCTTTTGCTAATCTTTCTTGCTCTTGCATTTCATAAAGTCTTGCTTTTAAAACTTTTAAAGCACTTTCTTTATTTTTATGCTGACTTTTACCATCTTGATTAACAACAACTAAACCTGTTGGAATATGCGTGATTCTAACTGCAGAATCAGTAGTATTTACACTCTGACCACCATGACCACTACTTCTCATTACATCAATTTTTAAATCATTTGGATTTATTTCAATATCACTATCTTCTACTTCAGGCATAACTGCAACGGTTATAGCACTTGTATGAACTCTGCCTTGAGATTCTGTAGCAGGAACTCTTTGAACTCTGTGTGTGCCACCTTCGTATTTTAATCTTGAATAAGCTTTATCACCTTTAATTAATAAAATAATCTCCTTAAATCCACCTGCACTGCCTTCACTTTGACTAACTACTTCTATTTTATAATTTTTATCTTCAGCATATCTTGCATAAGCTTTAAATAAATCTCCGACAAATAAAGCAGCTTCATCTCCACCAGTTCCAGCTCTAATTTCTAAGAAAATATTCTTATCATCATTTGGGTCTTTTGGTAATAAAAGTATTTTTATTTCTTCTTCTAATTTAGGTTTTAATTCTTCTAATTCTTTTAATTCTTCTTTAGCTAAATCACCTAAATCAGGGTCTTGCAATAAAGTTTTATTTTCTTCAATTGAATCTAGCGTATTTAAATATTTTTTAGCAACCTCAACTATATCTTCTAAACTTTTTTGTTCTTTTGATAAGGCTGTAACTTTTGCTAAATCTGTAGTATTTTCAATATTACTTAAAAACGCTTGAATTTCTTCATAGCGTTTTAAGAAAGGTTCAAGTTTGCTTGCTAGCATTAAAAATTATGCACCAATTTTATTTACTAAAAGTGCTAAACGACTTACTTTTCTTGAAGCTGTTTGTTTTTTAATAAAACCACGGCTTACCATTTCGTGAATTTTTTTATTAGCTACTTTTAAAGCTGCTGCTGCCGCTTCATTATCATTAGCTGCTGCTGCTTCACGAACTGCACGAGTAATGTTTTTAAGTCTTGTTCTATAGAATCTGTTTCTAATAGTTTTTTTAATTGTTTGTCTAGCTCTTTTTTCTGATGATTTATGATTTGCCATAAAAAATTCCTTCGTAAAAATTTTTAAAAGACTGATTTTAGTAAAGTTTTGTTAAAATAATCTTAATTCAAAATTAAAATCATACTGAAAGGCAAAAAAATGATATTTGGAACAGATGGAATTAGAGGTTTTGCAGGTAATGATTTAAGTGCTTTTAAAGCCCTTAAAGCTGCTATGGCTATTGGAATTTTTTTTAAAAATAAAGCATTAACAAAAAAAGTAATAGTTGGAAAAGATACTAGAAGAAGTGGTTATATGATAGAAAATGCAATCGTTAGTGGTCTTAATGCAGTAGGTTTTAATGTATTGCAAATTGGCCCTATGCCTACACCTGCTGTTGCTTTTTTAAGTCAAGATTTAAGATGTGATTTTGCTATTATGATAAGTGCTTCTCATAATCCTTATTATGATAATGGTATTAAAGTATTTGATGCTAATGGATTTAAATTAAGCGAAAGCGAAGAATTTGAAATAGATAGAATATTTAATGATGATAATTTAATTAATTCGCATCTTGTAATAAAGGATAAAATCGGCTCTGCAAAAAGAATTGATGATGTAATAGGTAGATATATAGTTCATATTAAAAATTCTTTTCCAAAAGATACAACCTTAAAAAACCTTAGAATTGTGTTAGATTGTGCAAATGGAGCGGCTTATAAGGTTGCACCTGCTGTCTTTTCTGAATTAGGAGCTGATGTTATAACATTAGCTTGTGAGCCAAATGGAATAAATATTAATGATAATTGTGGAGCACTTCATCCAAATATGTTAGCTAAAGAAGTAAAAAGATTAAGAGCTGATGTTGGGTTTGCTTTTGATGGAGATGCTGATAGATTGGTTGTGGTTGATGAAAACGGAGAAATCATTAATGGAGATATTTTATTAGGGGTTTTAGCAAAAGCTTTAAAAGATAATAATAATTTAAGCGGTGTTGCAATTAGTAAAATGAGTAATATGGGATTTTTAAATTATCTTAAAAAACACGATATTTCTTATGTTACAACCGATGTTGGAGATAAATATATTCTACATGCAATGCAAGATAAAAATTATAATTTTGGTGGAGAGCAAAGCGGACATATAATTTTTAGCGATTATGCAAAAACTGGTGATGGCATAGTAGCAGCACTTCAAGTAGCAAAATTATTATTAAATAAAAAAGCTAGCGAGATTTTTAGCGAAATTAAATTATTTCCACAAAGCCTAACAAACCTAAAAATCACAGAAAAAAAACCTTTAGATAAATTAGAAGGCATAGATAACTTATATGAAAAATTAAATAAAAATAATGTGAATTATTTATTTAGGTATTCAGGAACTGAAAATTTAATGAGAATATTACTTGAATGTGAAAGTGAAAAAACCTTAAAAAATATGGAAAATGAATGTATAAAATACTTTCAAAGTGTGCTAGTATGAGAAAAAAAATTATCATCTCAAGTCTTATAATAGCCATTGTAATAATCTTAGATAGACTTAGTAAAAATATATTTTTAGCAGGTTACGAATGGCATTTTACCCCTATTAGTTTTTATTTAGTTTTTAATGATGGGGTTGCTTTTTCAATGCTAAGTTTTTTACAAGAATATCTAAAATATATTCAAATAATGTTGCTTATAATTGCTGGAATACTTTTAGTTAAAGAAAAAAAATTCCTAAACGATAATTATTATGCCCTATCATTCATATTAGCCGGAGGCATAAGCAATATTTATGATAGGTTTTTATATCCTGGAGTTATTGATTTTATAGCTTGGCATTATTGGTTTAACTTCGCTGTTTTTAATATTGCTGATGTGTGTATTAACCTTGGCGTTATTATAATAATTTTAAAAGAAATTTTTAAGAAAAGGAAGAAAAATGGAATTTCTAGCTAACAATTATGATTGGATAAAATGGCTTCATTACTTAGCGTTTATTTCTTGGATGGCGACTTTGTTTTATTTGCCACGCCTTTATGTATATCATCAAGAACATTCACATAAAAAAGAATTTGTTGAAGTTGTAAAAATTCAAGAAGATAAATTGTTTTATTTTATAGGACAACCTTCTATGATAATTACACTACTTACTGGAATTTTAATGATTAGTGCTAATTCAACCTTGATGAAACTTGGTTATTTTCATCTTAAATTATTGTGTGTTGTTCTACTACTGATTTATCATTTTGATTGCTTAAGATACCTTAAACAACTAAAAAACGATACTTGTAAAAAAAGTGGTAAATTTTTTAGAGCTTATAACGAAGTGCCTACTATAATAATGATAGGTATAATTACTGCAATGATTATAAGACCATTTTAAATAGGAATACAACATATTCCTATTTAAACAATAATGTATATTATTAGTTTAAATTCTTTTAAAAACTAAATAATAATACTAAGCTAAAAAACTTGTAATTTTAAGAGATAATTAAGAAATATCTAATATATTAAAATATCTTACATAAATAGGAAAAATCTTGGATACTTTACATCAACCAACTTTAAGGGTTATTAAAATTTTAGAGACTTTAAAAAATTGTGATGAAGGTCTTAACATAACACAAATTTCAAAAGAATGTAAAATCAGTGTGGGAACTCTTCATCCTATTTTAAAAACACTTTGTGAATTAGATTATTTAAGTTTTGATAATAAAAATTACAAATTATCTTTTTGTCTAAATCCAGAGCTAGAACAAAGGAAATCTACAAAAATTATAATTTATTATATGGATGAACTAGCTAAAAAAATAAGATTAGCCGTGCAATTAGGGATTTTAAATGGTAAAAAAGTAATTTATTTACATAAAAGTGAAGGTAATGAAAAAATTATTCTAAAGACAAAAGCTGGAGATGTAGCCAATGCTAACGCAACTGCTCTTGGTAAAGCATTATTATTTGATAAGAATTTAAATGAATTAAAAAGTATTTTTAAAAAACAAATTCTAGAGCAAAATACTGCAAGAACAATCAATAATATAAATGATTTATACGACAATATTCAGTATTGTAAAAATCTAGGTTATTCTTATGAATACGGGGAATATGATGATGATTTTTCTTGTTTTGCTGTGCCTATTTATAAAAACCAACAAATATTTGCTGCAATTAGTGTTACTATCTTGAAATTTCATATAAATGATGAAAAAAAGGATTTAATAACAACAGAATTATTAAAATATAAAAAAATTATAGAAGAGCAATTACAATAATTATTTTAATAGTATTTAATATTTATATTAAATATATTTTAATTATTGCTTTATCATTTTTATAATTTATATCAAATTAACAACTTTCAGTTAGAATAAATGAAAATTAATTTTAATTTTTATTACTTAATCTAAGGAGAAAATATGGAAAGTTTTGCAATTCTTAAAATTGCACTAGCGTTAATAGTAGTAATTGTTACTATTACACTTTTAATTAAACGCCACGAATCAAGAATGGTTCTATTTACAAGTGGTGTTGTTTTATGTATTATTGCAGGTGCTCCAATGGACGCACTAGAAGCTTTTACTAAAGCGATAAAAAAGGCAAACATTATTGAACCAATAGTTGCTGCTATGGGTTTTGCTTATGTTTTAAAGCTTACAACTTGCGATAAGCATTTAGTTCATGCTTTGTCAAAAGTATTAAAATATGCAGGTATTTTTCTAGTTCCTGGAGCTGTATTAATCACTGCTTTTATTAATATTTCAGTAACTTCTGCTGCTGGTTGCTCTGCTGCTGTTGGTGCGGTTATTATCCCGCTACTTATGAGAATGGGGGTTCATCCTGCACTTGCTGCTTCAACCGTTTTATTAGGAACTTATGGAAGCGCAAATCTAAACCCTGGCTATCATCAGACAAATATAGTCGCTGAAGTTAGTAAAGTAAATGTAATGGAAGTAATTCATTATGAAGCGTTTTATTTTGGAGTAAGTGCTGTAATTTGTGCTTTTGGATTAATGATTGTTGGCTTACTTTTAAAAGAATATAAAGGTTATGTTCTTGAAGATGAAAGCAATGATGATAAAGATTTCAAAATCAATCCTATAAAAGCTATAGTTCCAATTGTTCCTGTTGCCATACTTTTAGTTCTTAGCAATTCGCATTTTAAAGAATGGTATGAAGCTACTTTTGCACTTAAAGTTCCAAAAGTTGGCATTGGTCATGCAATGATTATTGGCTCATTATTAGCATTTATTACTTGCTTTAAAGATGTAAAAGCTGGTGAAGTTATGAAGAAATTTTGTGCTGGTATGGGTGAAGGATTTTCACATGTATATGGAATCATTATTTGTGCGGGGATATTTGTTGCAGGGCTTGAAGCCATGGGATTTGTTCAACAATTAATTGATTTTATGAAATCAAACCCAAATATTGCAACTTTCATAGGTTCTGTTGGAACTTTTGCCCTAGCCTTAATAACAGGTAGCGGAGATGCTGCCGGAATAGCATTTAATCAAGCTGTAACGATAAAAGCAGCAGATATCGGACTAGACCCTATGCACCTTGGCTCTGTTGTAACTGCTGTAGCTGGACTTGGAAGAAGTATGAGCCCTATTGCAGGAGCTGCTATTATATGTGCTACTTATGCAAAGGTTAATCCAATTGAACTAGCTAAAAGAAATGCAATACCAACAATTATTGCAGCAATAGTATATGTATTAATCGCTATTTAAATTCTACATTGCAAAAGGAAAATTAATATTATTTCCTTTTGCAAAAGTTCTTTTAAAAATTACTACAATTATATTTGGAATACAAATTGCTTATTTATAAAAAACTTAATAAAGGTTATAAATGCAAGTTGTACAGAATTTAGAATCAATTAGTATAAATACTCAAGATTTTTCATTTTTTAAAGAAATGAAAGAAATAATTAATAAAAATTTTTCACAAAATATCGGAAAGAAAAGCAAACTAATATCATTTTATGTTGAAAATGAAATTCCACAAAGAAGATATTTTTTAAAATTACTATCAATATTGAATAAAAAATACAATAACGATCAACTTCAAAA
>NZ_JAHCZC010000042.1:0-15977 GCF_018501135.1 Campylobacter sp. 2018MI13
GTCTAAAAAAAATAATAAATCATTATATTTATATAAGCATTTCAAACATTGCTTCTATTTATATTTGGACTATTCTTTACATTGAAGATAGTTCTAATTTAGCTGTATTAATGCTTATGATTTTATTTTTTATCTTAGGTATTATTTACCTATTTTCTTGGAAAAAGGATTTAAAATGACTTGCGTGATTATGGCTAATGGGGAGTTTTGCACCAATAAAATAACCTTAAATTATCTAAAAAATGCTGATTTTTTAATAGCTTGTGATGGTGCTGCTAATTTGCTTTTGGCTAATAATTATGAGCCTAATGTAATTATTGGGGATTTAGATAGTTTTCAAAATCTAAAAACAAAAGCAAAAATAATTAAAGTAAAAAATCAAAATACAAATGACTTAACAAAAGCCTATAAATACGCTTTATCAATGGATTTTAGTGATATTTTTATCCTTGGTGCTGGGGGCAAAAGAGATGATCATTTTATAGCAAATATAGCTTTATTATTTCAATATTTTAAATTAAAAAATCGCTTTAATAAGACAATAAATCTAAAACTAATCACAAATTACGGGGAATTTTTTATAAAAAATACTGATTTTACTGCTAATTCTTATAAAGGTCAGCAAATATCATTATTTTGCCTTGATAAAAGAGCTAAATTTAGCTCACAAAACCTTAAATATGAGCTAAATAATTTTAATTTTAAATATCTAAATAGCGGGACTTTAAACGAAGCATTAGGCAATACTTTTAGTATTAAAAATCATAATAATAAAGAACTTTTAGTATATTTGAATTTTACTTAATTTATAAATTAGAATTTGATTTAAACTCTTTAATAATTAAATCTAATTTTTTTTCATATTTTTTATAATCTTTCACAACATCTTCATATATATTTAATTTATCATAATATTTTCTTCTTGACAAAAATAATGATTTTTTACTATTTTCTAATTCATCTAAAATATTTTTATCATCAATTTTTTTAACCCAATTAAAAGCATTAGCAATTTTCGTAGGCATTAAAAATTCATCTTTTTTTAAGTATTTTCTAAAAGAATTTAAATCATATAAAAATAAAGCTATTTCGTCTTTATTGTTTTTATCCAATACATAATTTACAAATTCCTTAGTTTTTTTAAGATAAGTATTAAGAAATTTTCTTTCATCTTCTCTTAAACTGCTGGTTAGAGTTTGAGCGTATTTTTCACTTCTACTAGCTATTAATAAAAGCAACATATGTTTTTTATCAATTAGGCTAAATTGTGATATTTGTATTCTATCTACAAATAAATCTAAATCAGAAAAAATTATTCCTTTATAAAGGTTATAAAATTTAATAGAAATAATATTTTTTACAATATTACTAAGATTTAGAGTGTCTTTTGCACTAGCTATGAAATTTGCTTGTTCTAATTCTATAAGTGCTAAGGAATTATCCTTAGCAAACTTATTAAACTCCTTTACAAATTCTATAACTTTTTTCATCATTTGTTCATTGAAATATAGCTATTTAATGCACCTAAATATGCCTTAGCACTAGCTTTCATAGTATCAAGGTCAAGCCCGTGACCAATGATTGCACGCTGACCTTCAAAGCTAACTTTTACACTAACTTGAGCTAAAGCATCTTTACCTTTACTAACCGCATCAACCTTATAATCAAGCAAGCTACCATTTACCTTACTAGCTCTATCAATTACTTTAAATACCGCATCAATTACACCATCTCCAATAGCTGCTTCGCTAAATATTTCTCCATCGCACTCCATAGTAACAGCAGCAGTCGCAAGTGCTGATGAACAATCGCTTACTTGAAGATTTATAAGCTTAAATTTCTCTTCTATTTTAATCTTATCAGCAGCCACTATTGCTATTAAATCCTCATCAAATACTTCTTTTTTCTTATCGCAAAGGTCTTTAAACTCTGCAAATGCACGATTTAACTCATCAGTATCTAATGTAAAGCCAAGAGATTTTAATTTATCATTAAACGCTGCTCTTCCACTATGTTTTCCTAAAACCAAATTATCTTGAACTAAGCCTATATCACTAGCTTTCATAATCTCATAAGTTTCAGGGTGTTTTAACACGCCATCTTGATGAATTCCACTTTCGTGAGAAAAGGCATTTTTACCTACTATTGCTTTATTTGGTTGTGGATTTACACCGATTATATTTGACAATAATCTACTTGATGGATAAATTTCTTTATGATTAATTGTGGTATAAAACTCGCCTAATTCATCAGCTCTAACCTTTAAAGCCATCACAACTTCTTCTAAAGCAGCGTTTCCTGCACGCTCACCTAAGCCATTTAGAGTAACTTCAATTTGTCTAGCACCACCTTTAATAGCAGCAAGTGTGTTTGCAGTAGCTAAACCTAAATCATTGTGATTGTGTGCTGATACTATAAGTCTTCCTTTTGTATAATCGCTAATTTCTTTAAATACCTTATAAATCTCATCAGGCAATCTATATCCAACCGTATCAGGGATATTAAATGTCCTTGCACCTGCTTCATAAACTGCATCTGCCATTTCTTTTAAAAAATTTACATCACTTCTTAAAGCGTCTTCACAAGAAAACTCAACATCATCACATAAACTCTTAGCTAATTTTACATTCTTAACTGCGGTTGCTAAAACTTCTGCTGGAGTTTTTTTAAGCTTGTATTCCATATGAATTGGACTTGTCGCAATAAAAGTATGAATGCGTTTTTTAGCTGCTGGCTCAAGCGCTTTACCTGCTTGAATAATGTCGTTTTCTACACATCTTGCAAGAGAACAAACGCTTGAGTTTTTAATAATTTGTGCAATTTTATTAATCGCTTCGTAATCTCCTGGACTAGATGCTGCAAACCCTACTTCCATAACATCAACACCCAAACGCTCAAGCGCTAAAGCTATTTGGATTTTTTCTTCTGTATTCATTGAAGCACCTGGACTTTGCTCACCATCTCTTAAAGTTGTATCAAATATTATAATTCTTTCACTCATTTTTTTCTTTCCTTTAATTTAATGTATTGTTAGTATATGTATTATTAATAAATTTTTAGTCTATATCGCCCTTGTTTGGGCGAAGGAGTGTAGAATTTTTCACAAGATAATAAGTACATCTATCATCAGATACTTTTTCTTGATATTCCTTATGTTTTAAAATAAAATTCTCAATTAATTGTCTAAAACTACTAAAACCATAATTTTTAGCGTGAAAATCAGAATATTTTTTCTGCATATATGTATTTATTACTGCATATTCTGCTCTAGTTTTTTCATCAATTAAATTATCTATTATTTGCTCTAATTCTTTTAATTGTTCTTTTGGAATTGCTTTTAATCTGTCTTTATCACTACTTTTAACTTTTTCATTATCCAAATAAAAAAACTCATTAAATGAATTTACATATGATTTTAAAGATTTATTAGTCCCTATTCCAATTACTAATTTTTTGTTTTCTCTTAATTTTTGAGCCAAACTCGTATAATCACTATCTCCTGAAACTATAACAAAAACATCTATTTGTTTTTCATAAAATATGCTTAAAGCTTCGGTTGTAAGATACATATCAGATGAGTTTTTACCCGATGAAGTAGAAAATTGCTGCATTGCAATAATGCCATAATCAAATATTTTTTCACGCCAATTTTGAATATTTTCTTTACTCCAATCAGCATATATTCTTTTAATAATAACATTTCCATAATTAGAAGCGTAGTCAAATATTTCTCTAGCATATTTAGCAGGTATATTTTCTGCATCTATAAATACTGCTACGCTACTATTATCCAACATATTTATCCTACTTTTTTAATCTTTTTTATATATAAATTATAAATCGCTCTTGATAAACCATAAATAACATAAGCACTCATTATTAAGGTAAAAATCTCTAAAGGGCGTAAATATATAAGAGAACAAATAAAAATTAAAATCACTAAAGCTTTTAAAATATTTGCTTTTTGAAATTCTATTTTTTTAAAACTTGGATACCTTACATTGCTCACCATCAAAAATGATAATAAAAATGTAAGAAATATAATAAAAATTTCTATAAATGAATTATTATCAAAATGGTGTTTATAAAACACAACCCAAATACCTAAAACAACCGCAGCCGTTGGAATTGGAAGACCTATAAAAACTCTTGGGTCATATGTGCCTGTTGTAACATTAAATCTAGCTAAGCGAATTGCACCAAATATTATAAAAACAGCCATAGCAAGAGAACCAAGTCTTCCATACTCTTGACCTAAATTAAAATAAAATAATATAGCAGGTGCAACTCCAAAAGCAATAATATCAGCTAAACTATCAAATTCTACTCCAAATTTTGAAGCTGTATTTGTAAGTCTTGCCACACGACCATCAAGACCATCACAAATCAAACTTACTATAATTAAAATCATAGCTTTATCATAATCGCCTTTAATAGACGCTAAAATACTTAAAACACCTAAAAATATAGATGCTGCTGTAAATAAATTAGGTAAAATATAAGCTAATTTATGAGAATTTTTTTCCATTTTATTCTCCAATCTTTGCAATATCTGCATTAGCTAAGATTTTATCGTGCATTCCAACTAATAAAGTGCAATTATATGGTAATTTTATATCAACCAATCCTGTTGAAAAAAATCCAATTCTTTGACCTTTAAAAGCTTTTTTTATGTCATAAAAAGAATTTACACAATACCTAGCAGGTTTTAAAATTAATGAAATATCTTTATTGAATACTATTTCAGTAGCATTTGAATAAAAATTATCATTATATTTTAAACCATTAAATTGCTTTTTATAAATATCTTCAGACTTTATCACACTTCTAACTTCTGAAGAATTTAAAAATAAGCTAAAATAATTTTTTTCTAAAGTTAATACTATATTTTTATTATCTTCATCAACATATATTCCAACTACCTTTGCATCAATTGGACTTACTATAGTATTATTATCATAATCAGTGACTTCTCTCTCAACCCTTTTATAAAATAAATGTAGTAATACTAAAATTAAAAATAACAAACAAGAAAAAGAAAATATTAAAGTAAATAATATAAATATTATCCAAGCAATTAATATTATCTTTTTTCCACAATTTGCTATTAAATTCATTTTTCTATCTCACTTAATCTAGTTTCAAAATTATTTTCTATTTCATAATTTTTAATTATTTCTCTTACTTCACTACCTTCTATTACTTCTTTTTCATAAAGTTTTTCAACCATTGTTTCAATTGCTCCACTATATTGTTCTAAAGTAGCAACAACAGATTTAAATCTCTCATCAAGTAAGTTTTTAACATATTCATCTAATTTATGAGCCATATCATCTGAATAATCCTTGATAGTTTGACCACCACCTAAGAATTGATTTCTTTGTTTTTCTAAAACCATAAGTCCAGCAATATCACTCATACCATACATAGAAACCATTGCTTTTATAATATCGGTTGCTCTTTCTAAATCATTACTAGCACCTGTTGAAATCTCTTTAATAAATACATGCTCAGCTGCACGACCACCTAAAAGAACATCAACTTCTGCAATCAACTCGTGTCTTTGCATTAAGAATTTATTTTCTTCAGGAGTATTTAAAGTATAACCAAGCGCTGCTAAACCTCTAGGAATAACAGAAACTTTTGTAACTTTTTTAGCACCTTTTGTTGTCTCTGCTATTAAAGCATGTCCACACTCATGATATGTTACAATTTTTTTCTCTTTATCACTTATTCTTCTTGATTTTTTCTCAAGTCCTGCAATAGCTCTTTCAACTGCTTCAGTTAAATCGCCTTGCTCTACTTCTTTTTTATTATTTCTTCCTGCAAGTAATGCAGCTTCATTTATTATATTTGCCAAATCAGCTCCAGCAAGTCCTGCCGTAAGTCTTGCAATATCTTCAACTTTAACTTCTTTAGCAATTTTTACATCTTTCATATGAACGCTTAAAATATCACATCTTCCTTTAAAATCTGGCTTATCAACTAAAACTTGTCTATCAAAACGACCCGGTCTAAGTAATGCTGCATCTAGCACTTCAGGTCTATTTGTAGCCGCTAATACAATTACAGGGCTTTCTGAACCAAACCCATCCATTTCAGCTAAAAGCTGATTTAAAGTTTGTTCCCTTTCATCGTGCCCGCCCATATGTGAACCTGCTGCACGAGATTTACCAATAGCATCAATTTCATCTATAAAAATAATTGCCGGAGCTTCTTTTTTAGCGTTTTCAAATAAATCTCTAACACGGCTGGCGCCAACACCTACAAACATTTCTATAAAACTTGAACCCGAAACACTAAAAAATGGAACATCAGCTTCACCTGCAACTGCTTTTGCTAAAAGAGTTTTACCTGTGCCTGGAGGTCCAACTAATAATAAACCTTTTGGAATTTTAGCACCTAATTTAATATATCTTTCTGGATATTTTAAAAAATCTACTATTTCTTTTACTTCTTCTTTTGCTTCTTCAACACCTGCTACATCATCAAATTTTACTTTTGGTTTTTCAGAGTTTACTAATTTTTTTGAGTTTCCAATTCCTAAAATTCCGCCACCCATTTTCTTTTGCATTCTATTTGTAATAAATCCCCAAATAGCAAAAAATATAAAAATTGGAATTATCCAAGTAAATAATAAATTAGATAAAAAGTTATTTTCAGAATAAGATGTGTAATTTACATTTTTACTATCAAGTAAAGTAGTAAGATTTGAATCTCTTACTAAGTTTGCAGTATAACTAGAGTTAAGCCCGCTACCTTTTATTTGAGTTTGTCCTATTTGAACTTTTGTTATTTCACCTGTCTCTATTTTTTTCTTAAAGTCAGAATAACTTATTTTATTTCCATTATCAGCTATTCCACCTTCTTCAAAAAATAAAGAAAACCCACCAAATACCAATAGTGAAAAAATTAAAAATATAACTATTGGATTTTTATTAGAATTCTTATTTTCATTATTATTCATTTTTCACCTTATAAACTAAAGTTAGCCAATCTCCTTTTATTTTCTCATCAACTAAAGTTAGTGAAGAAAATTGACTTTTAATCCTTTCAGAATAAGTATTTAAAATACCAGAAAGAATTAAAACTCCGTTCTCATTAAGACTTTTTATCAAATCATTTTTAATAATTAATATCACATCGGCAATTATATTTGCTACTACTAAATCATATTTCTTTTTGGCTTTATCGCAAGAACCTTGCCAAATATTATTAATTTTAAGATTATTTAACTCAAAATTATTTTTAGTACTCATAATTGCTAATTCATCAGTATCACAAGAATCAACGCTAATGCCATAATTAGCCATAACTAAAGATAAAATTCCACTACCACATCCTACATCAAGGCCTGTTTTACAACCCTTATAATATTTTTGCAAAAATTCTACACAAGAATTCGTGCTTTCATGATGACCTGAGCCAAAAGCTAAAGCTGGGTCTATTTTTAGATTTACATAGCCTGCTTTAGGCTCTTGCCAAGTAGTATGTATATATATATTATCTATTAAAATTGGCTTTATATTTTTCTTATATTCATTAATCCAATCCTTATTCTCTTTTTCACAAAGTTCATAAGTAAGATTAATATTTAAATTAGCATCATTAAGTTTTTGTTTTAACTCGCCTAACGCAAAAACTAAATCATCAAGATTATTATCACTTCTTACAATTAATTCATCATTTTTTTCTTCAATTGCATCAACATCAAACGCAAATACAAAATCACTAATAAACTCCAAATTATTTGTTTTAATAACTAATTCTTGATAAGTATTACGCATAATTATCCTAAAACATCTTCTAATTTTTCTTTTAATACTTGTGGAGTAAAAGGTTTTACTATATAGTTATTAACACCAGCTTTTAATGCTGTAATAACTTCTGCTTTACCACCTTCAGTAGTTACCATGATGATTGGCATATCTGCATATTTAGCTTCAGCTCTTACTTTTTTAACAAGTTCAAGACCATTCATTTCAGGCATATTCCAATCTGTTATTAAAACATCAATATCGCTATTTGCACATAACAATCCCCAAGCTTCCACGCCATGTTCAGCTTCTAAAACATCCTCATGACCTAATCTTTGTAAAGTATTTTTAATAATTCTTCTCATTGTAGAGCTATCATCTACTACTAATAATTTCACTTCAAAATCCTTTTGTAATATTATTTTTCATGGTGCGTTTAGCGAGACTTGAACTCGCACACCTGTTGGCACTACCCCCTCAAGATAGCGTGTCTACCAATTCCACCATAAACGCAAAAAAGGCTACAAAAGTAGCCTAAAATTATCCTAAAAATGGGTTAGCGTATAATAATACTAATCCAATAACTAGAGCATAAATTACTTGTGCTTCAATTAACGCAATAGCAATAAACATAGTTGTTGATAATTTACCACCTAAACTAGGGTTTCTAGCAGTTCCTGCAATAGTCGCAGCAGCAGCATGACCCATACCAATAGCACCACCAAGTGCAGCAACACCTAAGCCAATACCAGCAGCTAAAACAGAACAAGCTTTTAATAACTCGCTACCGATTTCAGTTTCTGCAGCAAAAGCAACACTAGAAAAAGCAAGTAAAACTAATAAAAACTTTTTCATAAAATCTCCTAATAAAAATATATATAATTTTCCTTTCGGCTTGCGTATCCCTACTAAAAAAATTATGCTCTATATTCTATTAAGCTAAAGTAAATAAATTAAGACCTAGTAAAAAAACTAAGAGTTGTGTTGCCGAATTTTTTTACCTTAAATAAGATATATTTTAAAGATGCAAATTCAACCTTGCTAGAATGCTCTATAATGACAATATCACAATCTAAATTCTCATATAAATTCTTGATTTTCAAATATACATTACTAAAACCATCTCTAATATCAAATGGCGGGTCTAAATAAAGAATAGTTTTTTCATTTTGTAATTTGGCAATAATATTAGGTAAAGCTTTAAAAGTATCGTCATTTAAAACTTCTATATTTAAATCTTTTGTATTTTTTAAAGCACTTTTATACGCTAATTTATCAATCTCAATAGCAAATGCCTTTTTTGCATAATTACTAATAGCCTCAATCGCCATACTAGCACTACCGCCAAATGCTTCTATAAAAACATATTCCCTTAAATCATCTCTTAAAACATTAAAAACACAAGATTTAACTATACTTTTTGTAGCTCTTGTGGTATCTTTTGATGGATTTTCTAAAATTTTACCTTTTAAAAAACCGCTCTGAACTCTTAAAACATTATTTTTCATACATTAATTGAAGTAAATCATATTTAAATTTATTAAGTAATTTATCAAGTTTTTCTTCAAAACTTAAAACCTTATTATCATCTTGATTTATTGTGCTTGAAAACTCATATAAAGCATCAATTAATTGCTCTTTACTAAAAGGCAATTTTAAATGTGCATTATTAAAACCTATTATAAATTGTGGTTTTTTTGCGTGCATTAATTTTTCATCAGTGATTAAAAAATCGCAATCTTTTTTATTTGCTAAATAATCTTGTAAAAATAATATTAAAGTCTTTTCTAATAAAATATCTTTGCACGCAATGGCTATTTTCATACCAAACTAACCTTTAATTTATGTTCTTTAAGACTAGCTGGAATATTACCATTAGCTAAAGCTATGAACTCAGCCATATGTAAAATATAAAAATCACTAAAATCTCTATTAGATACTTTTTGTAATTCGCCACTTAAAGTATCAAACATTTTAAAGCTTAAACTATCGCCAACTACTAAAAAATCAGCACCGCTATCATAAGCATCTAAAACTATCTTAGCTGCTTTTTTATATGCTACTTGTTTATCAAAATCTAAAAATCTAAAACCATTTTCAAATTCTTGAGTTTCGTAATTTATTAATTTTGCCTTAGTCTTTTTTAAAAAATGTAAAAATAAATCAATGGTAAAACCACGATAAACAGCTACATTAAAACCATTAAAATCGTTTTTAATTTCTATATTTTGTAAATCTTGAATAACACATGAAGCGTTTTTATAATTTTTCTTTGCATAATCTAAAATACTAGTATCGCAGATTAAATTCATCTCTCCTAAACAAGAATCAAATTCTTTTTTATATTCATCTGCTTTATATTCACTCATAAAACTAGGTGTTTTTACATAGGTTTTTCTATAATCACCTTTTAATAAATTAGAAAAATTAAAATCATCATTTATTAAAGTTATCATCTAATCTCCTTTTGATGTTTTAAAGAATTTTTAATTTCTTCATATTTTTCATAATCACTATATAAAAATGGTTTTAAGCTTACACTATACTCAATTCCTTTTTCCTTATCAAAAACAATATCTAAAATATCTTTTCTTTTATTAGGATATTTTTCTAATAATTTATTTGCAAACACAAACGCACTATCACCTAAAAATTCATCATTATATTCACGAATATCACTTGCATAATATAAAAATTTATAAGTTAAATAATCTTTATAATCATCTGCATTGCAAATATTTTTAAAATAATCAAAAACTTTTATAAAATCACTATCATCACACATTAAATCAAGCTTTGCTCTTTTTAAATCAATTGCACTTACACAAAAATCATTTCCAAATTTTTTAATAAGTTCATTTATCCTTGTATTAAGTGATAAAACTTTATTTTCAATCCTTACAAATTCATTACAATCTGGCATATTAAAATATCTATCTTGTTGTTTTACTAACCCTAAAACATCGTAAAGTGTAGAACTATCGTTAATGTCTTTTAAATTAATCTCATATGGCTTATAGTAAAACTCATAATCTCTACTAGCATCAAATCTAAATACTCTTAAAATAAAACTTCTCATAACAAAATTCCTTTTTTACTAATTTATATCAAAAAAATGTTATAAATTATTAAAAGGATTTAATATGTATTTAAGAGCAAACACTCATTCAAAAATCAATGTTTATTTTTCAAAAAATTCTAGCGATTTCGTAGTGCGTGAAATACCATTATACGAATTTAGTGGCTCTGGAGAGCATTTGATTTTACATATACAAAAGAAAGATTTAAGCACAAATGAACTTTTAAAAGATTTAAGTGCAGCAACAGGAATTAAAGCAAAAGATTTTGGTTACGCAGGTCTTAAAGACAAGCAAGGACTTACATTTCAATACATTTCAATGCCTAAAAAATACGAGAAAGAATTAGCTAAATTTTCTCATGAAAAATGTAAAATTATTGATACTTTTTTACACAATAATAAATTAAAAATCGGACATTTAAAAGGTAATTCATTTTTTATAAGATTAAAAAAAGTTAATAAAATTGACGCCTTAAAGATTGAACAAATTTTTACAAATATTAAAGAAAATGGCTTTCCTAATTATTATGGCTATCAGCGTTTTGGCAAAGATAATGATAATGCAAAAACAGGCTTAGAAATATTAAAAAACGAATTAAAATTTAAAAATAATAAATTAAATAACTTTTTAATTTCTGCATTTCAAAGCGAATTATTCAATACATATTTATCAAAAAGAATAGAAATTTCAAGATTTAGCAATGATTTTTCTAAACAAGAATTATTAGCACTTTATAAAGATAAAACTTTAGTTGAAAATCTAAAAAAACAAGAGCAATTTTTTAAATTATTTGATAATGAAATATATGAGCATTATCCTTACGGCAAGGTATTTAATGAGAATTTAGAAGATGGTTTAAAAAGATTTTTAGCAAGAGATATTAGCCCTTCTGGATTGATACTAGGAAATAAACCTAAATTAAATGAAGGTTTTTTAGGTGAAATTGAAAATAGCATATATAAAGATTATTTTGATTTATTAAAAACTCAAAATGGTTCAAGAAGATATTTATGGACTTACACAAATGATGAAAAAATTAACTATAATGAAGAATTAGCACAACTTAGCCTTGAATTTAGCCTACAAAAAGGCTCGTACGCAACAGTCGTGCTTGATGAAATAATACATTTAGAAAGGAATGAAATAAATTAATTTGATTTATTTCATTGATTAAACAGCACGCTGCCTAAGCGTATCATATTTGCTCCACTTTTAATAGCTATTTCATAATCACTACTCATACCCATAGAGCAAATCTTAGCTCCATCTTTTTTAAGCTCATCATAAATCTTATAACACAAATCAAAACTCTTAATAATTTGCTTAATATCATCGCTCATAGCACCTATACACATAACTCCTACAGGCTTTATGAATTTACAATTTTGTTTAATCGCTAAATACTCATCAATCGCTTTACTTGGATTAATACCAGCCTTGCTATCTTCGTTAGCCACATTTATCTCAAGCAATGTATCTAGCTCATAATCAAGTCTAGCATCAACATATTTTGCAAGGTCTAAATTAATGCAACTTTGCCACATAACAGGCTTTGTTTTTATAAGTAAATTAGCTTTGTTTTTTTGCAAATTTCCTATGAAATGCCAGTTAATATCACTTGATAATTCAGCCTTTTTTCTAGCTAAATCTTGCACTTTGTTTTCGCCAAATTCAATTTGCCCTAATTTATGTAAAGCCATTATTTTCTCATCTGTTGTATATTTACTAACCGCTATAATTCTTATATCTTTATATTTTTCTTTTAGTTCTAAATAAGTCATTTTTCTACCTTAATGAATATAATTTTTTTCTCTCGCTTGAGCTTGGAATATCTAGTAATTTTCTATATTTTGTGATAGTTCTTCTTACTATTTTTACATTAAATTCTTTTTCTATTTTTTCTAAAATTAATTGATCGCTTAAAGGTTTTAAGTGATTTTCATTTTTGATTAATTCACTTACAAATTCTTTGATGGTTTTATTACTTGTGCCATCGTTTAATTCTGCTGCAAAAAAGTCTTTAATAGCTATTATCCCACGATTTGAGCTAATGTATTTATTAGCTATTGCACGGCTAATTGTACTAGTATTTCTATCAAGTTCGGTTGCTAAATCCTGCATTTTTAATGGCTTAATATCTCCACCTAAAAAATAATCATATTGATATTCAACTATCATTAAAGCAAGTTTTTTTAAAGTCGCCTTTCTCATCTCTAAAGCATCTACTAAATTTTTAGCATTTTTTACTTGTTCTTTTAGCTCTTTATAGTCTTGAATTTCAATCTGCGGATAATAATCATCATTGATAATTATTTCTAATTTTCCATTCTCATTTAAGATATAAATATCAGGGATAATCTCTTTGCTATCTTCTAAATCATCAATAAAAGGCGGTAGATTAAAGCTTTTTATAATTCTTATTGCGTCTTTATATAAAGGATTTTTAGTATATTTTGATAAATTATCTAAATCATTTATAAGCTTTTTACATAATAAAAATAATTCATTTTCTAAATTCGCATTCAATAAGCAAAACTCTAAAGCTTCAATATAATTAATCGCACCAACTCCTAAAGGCTCAAGGTAGCAAAATCTCTTTCTAACTTTTTCTATATCTTCTAATAAATATCCTAAACAAATATTTTCATCATATACAAAATATCCATTCTCATCAAGACAACTTATAATAATTCTTGCAATTTCTTGAGATTTTTGAGTAGGAAATAAAGTCTTATTAAGCTGTAATTCTAAATCATCATATATGCTTTTTTTAGCGATATTTAATTCTTCAATCAAACCACCGCCTTTAGAATATAATTGTCTTATACTTTTGTTAGATTTTTTATCATTTATTTCTTTTTTTGAGCTAATTTTTATACAAGGATTATCTTTTGCTAGATTATTTACTTCATCTTCTAAATCATCACTACTAGCTTGAAGCAGTGGCAACCAGCTTCTAAGGGTTTGAGATAATTTTGGCTTTTGGCTTACTTGCTGACGGACTTTTAACATTATAAAGAAAAGTTTTTACCTAAATATTTGCTTTTTACTATTTCATTATTTGCAATTTCTTTAGCACTTCCACTAGCTAAAATACTACCGCTATCTAAAACATAAGCTTTATCACAAATTCTAAGGGTCTCACGGACATTATGGTCAGTAATTAATACGCCTATATTTAAATCTTTTAAATCCTTAATAATGCTTTGAACATCATTAATACTTTTTGGATCAACCCCAGCAAAAGGCTCATCAAGTAATAAAAACTTAGGCTCTAAAACTAAAGCTCTAGCTATTTCTAATCTACGACGCTCCCCACCGCTAAGACTTTTTGCAAGGCGGTCTTTTCTATCATAAATCTTTAAAAGATTTAATTTTTCTTCTATTAATTCATCTATATTTTTAAGCCCTTTAAGCTCTGCTGCAATTTGCATATTTTCCCAAACACTTAAATCTTTTAAAACACTTGAATCTTGTGGTAAATAACCAATGCCTAGAATTGCGCGTTTGTGAAGTGGCTCGTTAGTAATATTTAAATCATCTAAAAAAATATCCCCAGCACTAGGGCTAACAAGTCCGCAAATCATATAAAATGTAGTAGTTTTTCCTGCACCATTACTTCCAAACAATCCTACTATTTGAGAATTATCCATACTAATATCTACATTTTTTATAATTTCTATATTTTTTATACTTTTTTTTAGACCACACGCTTTTAAATTAACTAAACTCATAAAGCCTACCTTCATTATTAGTGCTAATTTTTACAATCTTGTATCTAAGTGCAAATTGCTCTAATATTTTTATAAAATCATCATCAGCCCATTCAATTAAATGAAGACCATCATTAAACAAATTCTCAAACAAACCATTTTCTATAAAAGCTTTTGTTCCTTTTTGATAAATATCATAATGATAAATCGTATTAGTATCGTTTTTATAAGTATTTAATACACTAAAAGTTGGAGAAATTGCTTTTTGATTTAATTTTTTATTTGCTATTTTATTTACTAAAGTAGTTTTACCACTAGCTAAATCGCCTTGTAATAAATAAATCCCATTATCACCAAACTCATTTACCACTAAATCTAAATTATCTAAATTAGCTTTGATTATCATCTAGTTTTTCCACATATTCATTTGATTTTGCTTTAGCTACATTTTTGGTTGTAGGTAAAGCTAATACCTTAAATCTAATTTGCTCGTTTAAAAGATTTAGACTTATAATATCGCCAACTTTTACTTCTTTACTAGGTTTAACAACATTTCCATTTACACAAATAACGCCGTTTTTACACATATCAAGTGAAATTGAACGGCGTTTTGTGATATTTACTGCATTTAAAAATTTATCTACTCTCATAAAGAGCATTTTAGCTAGTTAGGAATAATTATTGCTTACAATTTAATCGTTTTTAAGAACTCAAATCTTTTTTTATACATTGAGCGTTTTTTTGATGGTATTTCTTCTAAATCTTTTTGCAAATATTCTAATACATAAAATGATTTTTCTTCTTTAATAATTTTTGTATTTTCTTGCCATATTTCGTCATAATTTGGTATTACAAATACTCTTCCATCTCTTTTTCTATTGCGTTTAAATCTTGATACTAAAAATCTATCCTTTACTCCGCAAACTTTATTTATACCTAAAAACTCAGCAAAAATAAAAGCAAAAAATATAATAAAATTAAGCGGTCTTAAGCCAAAATAAACTTTAGTAAATTCTTTTATCTCATCTTTAGTATTTAAATTACCTTGTAAGGCTGTGATTAATAAAGCATCATTTAATAAAATAAAACTTAAAGAATATAAAAGCTCATTTTTATAATGCAAATGAATTGTAAAAAGTCCTTCGCTAATTACTTTAGGATTTGAGCTAAGCGTAATTTTTAAATCAAATTCATTAAAAATAATCTCATCATTACTTAAAATATCCAAAAATCTATTTGTAATAATTTCTAAATCCCTTTTAAAACATTCATTTGAATATTCAAAAGTAAAATTAGTAGCCCCGTATTTTTTGCATAACATATCATTGTGATATTTTAAATTCTCGCTAAATTTATTAGATAATTTCGGATAATCTAGTAGAATTTGATTTAGGAATTTATGATTTTTAAAATGAATTATCTTTCTT
>NZ_JAHCZC010000043.1:0-15443 GCF_018501135.1 Campylobacter sp. 2018MI13
AGTGAATGATTTAAAACTTATATATAAGAAAGTTTTAAATGGCTCTTGATCACTTGTTTAGATATCAAAGATTGACGTTGAAATAATTGATATATTTAAAATTAACAATAAAACTATTTAAAATAACGATTTGCTAGAAGCAAATAAAAAGCTTGAATTATATGTTATTAAACTTAAAAAACACTTAAACATAAAAATATTTTTGGAATTTAGGGATTAATGATTGAAATATCCTAATTTAGACACTTTTTAGCTAAAAATAATATTAAAAAACTAAAATAAACATTTTTTAAGGAAGTAATTATGAATATTTTATTGCTTGAAGATGATTATTTATATGCTACTAGTATTTGTGAATATTTGCAAGATTTAGGATTTAGTGTTGATGTTTTTAGTGATGGCGACTTAGCCTGTAAAACTATCGCAAATAAATTTTATCATCTTTATATACTTGATATAAAAGTAATAAATACTAATGGCTTTGATGTATTAAGTTATATAAAAAGCTTAAATATTACTAACCCTATTATGATGATGACTTCAAGAACTGATATAGCAAGTATTAAAAAAGGATATGAGCTAGGCTGCAATGAATACCTTAAAAAACCTTTTGAACTAGATGAATTAAAATATAGAATTAAAGAATTATTAAAACAATTTTTTAACACTCAAAGTAATGATACAATCACAATTTCAGGCGAGTTTGTATATGATTATATTTCTAAAAGTCTTAGCAAAAATAAAACTCTAATAGAGCTTACTAGTAAAGAAATCACATTGATTGAATATTTGTTAAGCAATAAATCAAGTTATGTAAATGTAAGCAGTATTTATGAATATGTATGGGGGGGGGCAAATGAAGAATTTGAAACCAATGGCTCAAGCGATGTAAGAGTATATGTCAAAAGAATTAGAGCAAAAACTTGCGATGATTTTATAATATCATCTAGAGGACTTGGCTATAAAATCAATGTCTAAGCAAACAATACTATTAACCCTTATAGCTTTAGTCATATCAATGTTAGCTATAAATATATTGAAATTAAGTGTAGCTAATGATAAAAACTCTACACTATTAGAACTAGCAAGTTATATAAATAAGGATTTAAATAACTTACAAGATATAAAAATATGTATTTTCAATAATGAAGAAATTTTAAAATGCGAACTTGATATAAACTATATAAAAGATGATTTTATATATAAAACTCATAATTCTTTGCTTTATTACAAATTCCAAAAACAAATAAACAATACAACATACAATGTGGTGCTATCAAAACCTTGCGTTTATAATAAAAGCATAATCAATGCTGCTATAGTGTTTGGTGGGGGAACTTTTATATTATTTGTTTTAATTTACTTAGTTTATAAAAACAATATCAAAAGTTTAATTTGGTATAAAAACACTATGAATACATTTTTTTATGATGCAATGCACGAGTTAAAAACTCCATTGGGTATAGCCTTATTAAATGCTGATATGTTAGAAAGTAATAAATATCAAAAAAGAATTAAAGCAGCACTAAATCAAATGAAAACAACATATGATGATGTAGGATTTTATATAGAAAATCCAAATGCTAAATACCCACTAAAAAATATTAATTTTTCTAATTTTTTAAAAACAAGAATTGATTTTTTTAATAGTATTGCTAGTATGAAAAGTGTGGAATTTCATTTAGAAATCACTAATGATTTATATGTATTAATCAGCGAAGTAGAGTTACTAAGAATTGTAGATAATAATATTTCAAATGCAATTAAATATACAAAAGTTAATTCTAAAATTACAATATCTTTAAACCAATCAAATGAAAAAATAATTTTTATAATACAAGATGAAGGAATTGGCATAAAAGATACAAAAAGAATTTGGCATAGATATGCTAGAGAAGATTTAGCTAAAGGTGGATTTGGCTTAGGTCTTAATATAGTAAGAAATATTTGTAAAAAATACGATATTGTATATGAAGCATTTAATTATGAAAAAGGAGCAATTTTTAAATACTCTTTTAAATCATAATTTTTTAATTTAATCTTAATTTAAAAACTAAAAAATATAATTAATTAACTTAAAATCTTAACTAAAAGGTATATAATGAAAAAAGTCCTCATATCACTACTTGTAATATCTAATCTTTATTCTTATGAATATACAAATAAAGTTCATCCTTTCGGAATGTATTTTGGAACTCAAAACCATAAACAACATACAGATATAGATTTAGCTGATTGCGTTATAAATAATACAAGAAATAATGATAAAGGCAGAAGCGCTTGTTTTCAACTTTATCAAATCTTTAACATAGATGATCATTTTAATAGAACTGATGCTGAAGATGAGCAAAGAATTATTGTAAATTGGGGATTTAATTGGGATTATGCTTGGGCTAAACTAGATTATCAAAATAGCATTGTGAAAAAATTTGGCTATTTTCAAGGCAATCAATCATCTCATCATACCGATTCAAGAAGATTTAGAGAAAATGTATTTTGTGTAAATTACGAAGATAATGCAGCGGGAACTAATTATAATCCTAATAATTATGATGATTTTATTTCTCATCAAAACTCAAAACCTAAAAAGCTAGATAGTGTAAAAAATACTGAAATTACTTTTCCAATGAAATCTTATTTTTATGATGAATCGTATATTCAAGATGTGTTTAAAGAATTTGAAGTTAATACAACAGGTAAAATCATACTTTTAGCAAGTAGCGATAATGATTCAATTTTTAGCTATTTTTTAAGCGAACAATTACTAAATAATGAAAAAAACTCAAATGCTTATAGATTTGCAAATACTTATTTAGGCTATCAGCACGGCTCAAGCACAACTTCTGATAGCGAAAACGCATACAATGATTTTGTAAGATTTATGAAAAGCAAAGGTTGTAGATTAAATCCTGACCAAGGATTTGCTAGCGGAATACCTTTAACGCTAGATGAAAACGAAGTAGGTGCTACCTTAACTGATAATGCTTATTATACAAATGATGAATGTGCTAAATATTCAGAACAATTTTTCTTAAAAAATAATGCCTTGTATTCTCCTAAAGAATTTTTAAAAGGTAATGCTAAATGGGGATTTTTAAATAATCAATATTTCGCACAAAATAAATCAGGACTAAGCAAATGCTACACATTTAATATGGAATATTACGATGGATATTACTTTTCTAGCAATGGATATTACAACGAAAAAAGTCAGTGGAAATCAAACGAATATAAAACCTATGATATAAAAGCTTTAAGGCTTAGGAATTTCGTTTATAACAACAATCAAGCACTTGCAAATGCTAAATATATTCAAAGATTTTCTCCTTACATAGATACAACACAAGAAAGAAGTATTTATAGTATTCATAAAACTAGAGATGGTGCAATAGGCGAAAAAGCAATATATAAAGAAATCAAAAATTCAAAAGATTGTATAATCAAGGTTAGACCTGGATTATTTGATATACGAAAAGAATGTAAGAATTCAAAATACAAACAAAACGGCATAAGAGAAAGAGCTGGAATTATGCCTAAAGATATAGGTAATCAAGAAAATATAAGCACAAAAATCTTTAGCCTACATTTAAGACCAACTTCATTAAAAGAAGAATATAAATACTATAAAGACAATATGAAAAAATACACAGCAAGTCCAGGGGATTTATACGCTCATTTAAAAAATCCAAAATATTTTACATCTACAGATATTGTAAATTGGGGTAAAAATTATGGAGATGGGAAATTCCCTGCTGATACAATTGTAGGCATTTATAAAAATAAGCCTGAAATTAATGCTAATTTTAAATTCTTATTCTATCCTGACGCAAATAGCACTAAATTTAGTTTAATTTCAAAAGATTTAAATCCAGCAGGCAGTGCAAAGGTAGGAGATAAAACATATCCTATATTTAATAAAATTCCTGAAGTTCATATAACTCCATTTTATAATGGTCAAAACTTAGAAAAAAGATATGATTATACAAAGACTAAAGATGGAAATTATATAAAATGTTGTGATAAAGATTTAAGCAAATATTATGTAGATTTAAGAGTTCAAATTAGCACTTTAGCAAAAAATGGAAATGATTACACTATAAAATCAAAGCAACCAAGTGTGATTTATTATGAATTAGATTTAGATTACGCTAATTCAGAAAACTTAGAATACTTCATAAGAGAACTTAGCTTTAAATTAAAAGAACCATCGTTAATAGAAATTACAACAGAAAGAATTTACGATAACGATAAAAGACCTATGTTTGAAGTAGATAGTAAAAATATCATAAAAGGCGTTAGTGAGACTGCAGCATTTATTTTAACAGATGAAGAAATAGTGCAAAAACAACACTATTTTGGAAGTATTTGGAAAATACTAAATAGAAAACCTAGTCTAGGAGAAGATTTAAGACCTAGTATTAAAGATTTAAATGATAAAAAAGCAAAAATAGCTAATGATACATATACAAGAATGGTTGGAGATAATGTATATATAGGTTTTGTTCATGTAGCTGATAAAACTAGAATTAGTTTCTTTTCTAATACTGCAAGTGTAAATCACGATGATGGAAGAGCTACTAAGGTTTTAATATACGATAAAGATGATTTTAGAGTAAATCCTGATAATCAAATGATGGGAGATTTTATAATTGAATTTATCAATATAACTCCAGGTCGCCACGATATTTGCTATACTCAAAAAGATATGCAAGGTAAATTATTAACCCCTACTCCAATATGCAAAAACTTTATGGTAAGACCAGCTGAAATAAAAATAAATGATTTTGTTACTAAAGCAGGAGAAGGATTAAAAAAACCTTTACCAACTACTCTTAAAGCAAGTGTATTAGATACTCAAGATAGAAAATTAAGTATTAATTCAAATATAGGAATTAAAGAAGCTAAATTAAAAGTTACAAATAGCAAAGGTAGTTTTTATACATTTGATTTAGAAACAAGTGCTTATAACAAAATTAGCCAACTAAATCCTATTAATTTTAAACGTAATAATAAAGATTATAGTTTTGATATGGTAATTGCCTATCCTTTTGCTGGAAGTGGAATTATTGAGTTTAAAGACAATGATTTTGTAGGAAGTGATATTACTAATAAAAAATGTGAAAATACTGGATTTTCAAATACAATCAACGCTAATGGAAAAATATCTTGCCATATATTAATTAAGCCTATTAATGCTGATTTTACTAGCTCATCTACTACGAATTTAAATAATATAAAAACATCTGATGGTTTATCTGATGCTGTTTTATTTTCTGATGAAGTTGTAGGACAAAGCGAAGCTGATTTGGGTAAATGTTCTGGTATAAATTGTGATTTTACACATTCACTAAATATACCTGTAAATATAGAAAATAAAGGCTCAAGTTCTGCTAATAGTTTAGAATATGTATATAAGTATTTTCCTAGCGATATTGATATAGATTTTGATTTAAATTTCTTAGATAATAACGATACTCAAGCTAGTAGTAGATATAGAATTTATACTAATAAATTAAGTATTAAAAATATGAATATCACAAATCAAAAAATCAAAATGACTTTAAGCGCTAGCAATACTACACTAAATGCAATTTTTGATTCAAAAATGCAAAATTTAGATAACGAAGTCAATAAAAATTTAAATACTCTAAGTAGCGTTGCTAAAAAATACGAAGCAAGTCCTGATGATTTAGAATTTATTACAAAAATAGGCTATACAAAATTCCAAAAAACAAATGACTTAGCACCTAGTAAAGACATTTTAAATAAGCCTGATGTAAATGAATTTAATCTTGATACTACAAGTAGCATAACAATAGATAAAGGAACTCCTGTTAATTTTACAAAAAATTATCCATTTATTTTTGCTTATGCAATGTATAAAGATACTAAAGCAGATGCGGGTAAAAAATATAAAAAATTATTACCGAGTGATTTAAAATTAAAATATATAAATACAACTGGTAAAATTAGCGAATTATACACAAGCGCAACTACTAGCGGGCATTATTATCTAAAACCAATTGCTGATATTATTAATAATATTTCTTTTACAAGTGATTACAATTCTAATATCAAAAAACTTACCGATGGAAGTATTGAACTTGAATTATCAAGTGATAAAAAAACTAATGAATATATAAAAGATTTAATTAGAATGCACTCAAATAGCGAAATTAGTGCAAAAGAAAGCTTTAGCGTAGAATACACTAAATAATTTTTTAGGAATTTAAAATAAATCAAATTATTTTAAATTCCTTTTAATTTTTAATATAAAAATGCCTTTTTATAATTCTTACTATTTTTTAAGTTTGTATGTTTATAATTTTAGCTTTATTTTTTACAAGGAGATTTTTTGGACCCCAGTTATACGGCATTAATGCTGTTTTTAGCATTGTTTTGTGTTTTTTTAAATGGATTTTTTGTATTATCTGAGTTTAGTATTGTCAAGATTAGAAAAAGTAAGTTAGAAGAATTTGTAAATCAAAAAAGAGCTAATTCAAAACTAGCTTTAGAAATGTATAAAAATTTAGATACTTATTTATCAGCTACTCAATTAGGTATTACTTTAAGTTCTTTGGCTCTTGGTTGGTTAGGAGAAAGTTCTGTCGCTGTTTTATTAAATAAAATTCTATCAAGCTTTGATGTAAATCCTATAGCAATACATAGTATTTCTGTTGCTATTTCTTTTATATTAATTACACTACTTCATGTAGTTTTAGGAGAAATTGTTCCAAAAAGTATAGCAATTGCAAAAACTGAAAGCGTAGTTTTATGGATAGCAAGACCACTTTATTTATTTAGAATAATTTTTGCACCTTTCATAGTTACATTTGATTTCTTATCTTTATCTATATTAAAAATATTAAGAATAAAAACAAACGAGCACGCAGCTCACTCTGAAGAAGAAATTAAATTCATAGCAAGCGAAAGTCAAAAAAGTGGCGTTTTAGATGAATTTGAAACCGAACTTATACAAAATGCTGTTGATTTTAGTGATATTGTAGCGAAAGAAATAATGACTCCTAGAAGAGATATGATTTGCTTAAATAAAGTTAATTCATACGAAGAAAATATAAAAATAGTTCATGATTATAAACACACTAGATTTCCTTTTATAGATGCTAGTAAAGACAATGTTTTAGGTATGATTCATATTAGAGATTTATTAGATAATCAAAATAAAGATTTAAATGAATGTGTAAGAAAAGTTCTATTTGTCCCAGAAAATATTAGTATTTCAAAGGTTCTTGTTCAAATGAATAAAGAGCAAATTCACACAGCCATAGTAATTGATGAATATGGTGGAACAGCTGGGCTTTTAACTATGGAAGACATTATTGAAGAACTTGTTGGAGATATAAACGATGAGCATGATAAAAAAGAACAAGATTTCAGAAAAATTAACGATAATGTTTATATAGTAAATGGAAGACTAGATATTGAAAGTGTTGAAGAAATTCTAGATATTAAATATGATGATGAATTAGAAGAACTTACAATTGGTGGTTATGTCTTTAATCGTTTAGGACATGTTCCAAGTGAAAAAGAAAGATGTGAAGATGAGCATTGTTATTATGAAATAAAACAAATGCAATCAAATAGTATAAAATACTTAAAAATAATCAAAAAAACAAAGGAAAAACTATGAATAAATATAGATTAATTACTAGAAGTGATATGGATGGACTTGTATGTGCTGTTTTGCTTAAACATATGGATTTAATAAGTGATATTAAATTCGTTCATCCAAAAGATATGCAAGATGGAACAATAGAAATTACAAATAATGATATTGTTACAAACTTACCATATTGCCCTAATGCTTATTTAGTGTTTGACCATCACGAAAGCGAAAGTATTAGAAACGGAAAAGCAGATAATCATATAATTATTCCAGATGCACCAAGTGCTGCTAGAGTTGTTTATGATTATTATGAAAAACAAGGCGTAAAATTTCCTGAAGAATGGCACGATATGATGGTAGCTGTTGATAAAGCAGATAGCGCTCAATTTTTAATGGAAGATGTACTTGAGCCTAAAGGTTGGGAATTCTTAAGCTTTTTAATGGATAGTAGAACTGGACTTGGTAGATTTCACGATTTTAGGATAAGCAATTATAACCTTATGATGGATTTAATTGATTATTGTAAAAATCATAAAATTGATGATATTATGAAATTACCTGATGTAGTAGAAAGAAGCGATTTATACATTAAATACGAAAAAGAATTTAAAGAACAACTAAAAAGATGCTCTAAAGTTTATAAAAACCTTGTTGTTTTAGATTTAAGCAAAGAAGAAATCATTTATCCAGGTAATCGCTTTATGATTTATGCACTTTATCCTGAATGCAATATATCAATTCATAAAATCTTAGGATTTAGAGGTCAAAATATGGTTTATGCGACAGGTAAAAGTATATTTAATAGAACTAGCAAAACAAACATAGGTGAGTTAATGTTAAAATACGGCGGTGGTGGACACGAAGCTGCTGGGACTTGTCAAGTTGCTCACGAAAATGCAGATATTGTATTAAATGAATTAATTGCTAAAATTAACGCTGATGGTTAATCTTTCTTGCTCGTTTTAAATTCTTATATTTAAAACGAGTTTTCTAATAAAAATCAAAAAAATATAAAAACTATAAAAAATAAAATTGGAAAAATTATTTGAAGTTATGAAATGGTGCTTAGGGGGAGACTCGAACTCCCGACCTCCGGCTTATGAGACCAGCGCTCTAGCCAGCTGAGCTACCTAAGCGTGAATAAAAAAAGCAAATTATATATATTTTTGCTTAAAATTTTATAAAATTAAAAATATTTCTAATAAATTGCGTATTAAACTTGCCAACTATGCTATTTAAAAACTAATTTTGCTATATTTTTACACAAATACTAATATTTTTTTTGTTTTTTAGCTAAATATTGTTTTTTTATTGTAAAATAGGGCTTTTAATCAATATTAAGGAGTTTTAGATGACTAAAGCAGATTTTATTTCATTAGTTGCTGAAAAAGCAGAAATTACTAAAAAAGATGCTACAACTGCAGTAAATGCTGTATTTGAAGCACTAGCTGAGTCTTTAGAAAAAGGCGAATCAATTCCATTTAATGGTTTTGGAACTTTCTCAACAACTGATAGAGCAGAAAGAACTGCAAGAGTTCCAAGCACAGGTAAAGAAATTAAAGTTCCAGCAACTAAAGTTGTTAAATTCAAAGTTAGCAGCGTGTTAAAAGAAAAAGTTGCTGCAACAGCTTGCAAAACTGGTAAATGTGGTAAGAAAAAGAAATAATTACCCAATTTAGTGGCGTTTTTAAATGCCACTAAATATATATTTTTTTAGTATAAATACTCAACGCTTTTAATTCTTTTTTCCCAATTTTATAATAAATATATTTTAGGTAGTTTTTAATATCATCATTACTAATTTTTCTTGTATTTGAATAATAATCTAAAATATAATTAGGTATTTTTATTCTTTGATTTGCAGTTAGATTTTTTCTTATAAAAGGTTTTAAAATTCTTTTTGCACTATTATGATTTTTAATACTTGAAAACCTTGCAAACATAAAAGGCAATTTAGTTAATTCATACCATTTTTCGCACATATCAATGTATTTTTCTTTATTATTTACATATTCTTTTAGTGCCTTATCTCCAATAATTACTTTACCATTTAATTTTAAAACCTTAGCTAAAGCATTTGAAGTGGCTGATTCTTTATCATTTTGTGCATTTGAGTTCTTTTCAACTAATACACTTAATACCTTTTTGTTAGCGCAAATTCCTATATTTAAATTCTTATATTTTGACCTTTTACTTTCAATACTAGAAATAATTGCGCAATCTAATCTTTTTTCTTTCAATGCTTTATTTAATTTTGCAGGAACATCTTTTTTATACTCTATGCTTTTTTTTACATAGCTTGGTAATTTTGAGCTTTTTAAATAAAAATGCAGTGGTAATAAATTAATATAATCAATCTTTCCGAATATCATTTTTACTCCTAAATAAAAATAAAAATGCCACTAATATAACTAAATAATGCAATGTTTCAGGAATTTTCACACTTAAAGAATAATGAAATGCCGCTAGTAAAAACACAAAATTAGAATAATTTAAATACTTTTTATAAAACATTAAAATCATAAAAATAAATGCAATTAATCCTAAAAGATTTCTTATTGCAATAGTATTTGTAAATAATATTTTTATATTAAATTGATTATCTACTATAACAAAATTTAAAAAATGCAATATTGCAAAAAATCCAGCTAATTTACCAAAAAACTTTATAAAAACTAAGAATTTATTAGGTAAAGCAATACTTAAAAATAAAGATATTAAAGCAAGTTGCCCACTTGCTTTATAAATATCTTTTACATAATCATATCCTAATAAAACAGATGATATAAAATACCCAAAAGACGCTAAAACTAAAAGAATTTTAATTGCAATAATCATTAAAAATTCTTTCTTAAATCTAAATCTTTATATAAATACCCAACTTCTTCTTCATAACCATTAAATAATTGAGTATCTTCTTTAAAAAAGCTACCTAAAACCCTATGCGATGCTTGAGACCATCTAGGATGTGGGACATTTGGATTAACATTTGCATAAAAGCCGTATTCATTCGGATTGTATTTTTCCCAAGAGCTAACAGGTTGCTCTTTAGTAAATTCAATTTTAGCAATTGATTTAATATATTTAAAACCATATTTCCAAGGAACAACTAAACGAATTGGAGCTCCATTTTGAGCTTTTAATTTTTCTTTATAAAGTCCTGTTGCAAGTAATGTTAGCGGGTGCATTGCTTCATCTAATCTTAATCCTTCTACATAAGGATAATCCAATACTCCATTAAATCTTTGGTCAGGAAAAATATCAGGGTCATATAAACTTGTAAATTTAACAAATTTTGCTTCACTTGTTGGCTTTGCAAGATTAATCAATTCTCTTAATTCAAATCCTTGCCAAGGTAAATTCATACTCCAAGCTTCTACGCAGCGTAATTTATAAACCCTTTCAACAATTTTAAAAGCTGATAAATCAGTTAAGGTCATTGGGTTTTCACACAAACCACCTATCTCAATTGAAATAGATTTATCATTTAAGCTTGATTTGCTAGCTAATCTTACGCATTCGCTTTTATTCGTGCTAAACTCATAAAAATTAACATAATTATAAGCATATTCACTATCACTTGGAACTAAATCAAGATTAGTTTTTGCTAATTCTTCAGCTATTGCTTGGCTTGAAACTATAGTTCCTGCACCTAATTTTAAAAAATTTCTTCTATTTAAATAATAATTTTTATCTGTTACCATTTTTTCTCCTTATTAAATTTTAATTCTAGGTAAAAAAAATAAATACTTATTATGAAAAATCTGTTAAACTTCGCAAAATTTAATTTAAAGGAAAAAGTATGGCAATTAAAGCTGATTACATCTGGATGGATGGACAAATTATTAACTTTGCTGATGCAAAAGTTCATTTTTTAACTCACTCATTACATTATGCTAACGCAGTATTTGAAGGAACAAGAGCGTATAAAACAGAAAATGGTATGGCTATTTTTAGATTGCAAGATCACACTAAAAGATTATTAGAAAGTGCAAAAATCACTGCAATTACTCCACCATTTTCACAAAAAGAATTAGAAGATGCTCAAATTGAATTATTAAGACGCAATAATTTTAATTCAAATACATATATTCGCCCTTTAATTTTCTTAGGCGATGGTATTATGGGAATTTATCATGCAAAAGCTCCTGTTAGAGTAGGTATTGCAGCTTGGGAATGGGGTGCTTATTTAGGAGAAGATGGACTTAATAAAGGTATTAAAGTATGTTGTTCATCATTAATGAGAAATAGCACAAAAGCAAATTTCAATAAAGCAAAAGCAAGTGCAAACTATCTAAACTCAATGATGGCTAAATATGAAGCTATTAATTCAGGTTTTGAAGAAGCTTTAATGTGTGATGAAGAAGGATTTATAGCAGAAGGCACAGGCGAGTGCTTTTTCATGGTTAAAAATGGCGTATTAATCACTCCACCAAATGATTATGCTCTAAAATCAATCACTCAAGATTCTGTTTTAAAAATTGCAAAAGATTTAGGTATTAGTGTAGAAAGAAGAAGAATTAGTAGAGATGAAGTTTATGTTTGTGATGAAGCATTCTTTACAGGAACAGCAGCTGAAATTACTCCTATTAATTCACTAGATCATAGAGTAATAGGAAATGGGGCTCGTGGAGAAATTACTAAAAAAATCCAAGATGCTTTCTTTGATATAGTATATGGAAGAAATGAAAAATACGCTTCTTGGCTAACTTATATTTAATTTTTTAGAGCGAATTATCGCTCTAAACTTTATAATATATAGAATCTAAAATAAGAATTTGATTTTAACTTTTAATTTTATTAACAATAAGACTATCTTTTATAAAATCTTTTTTCTAATTATAAACTTATACAATGTAAAATGCTTTCTTTATCAATTAACAAGGAGTATAAATGCCAGCAGATTTGAATGATTATTTCAATAAAAACAAAAAAAATGACAATAAAAAAACAGATTTTAATATTGATTTTAATTTTAAAGGTTTTGGTAAATTTAACGGAGTAATAATTGCAGCTGTTGTTATATTTTTAATAGTAGTAATAGCTAAGCCATTTGTAGTTGTAAATTCAGGACAAGTAGGTATTAGATCAACTACTGGTAAGTATGATCCGATAGCTCTTCAACCTGGTTTTCACTTTATAATCCCGTATTTTCAAAAAGTTTTAATTGTAGATACTAAAGTAAGACAAATAAATTATGCTAGCGTTGAAGGTGCGAGTGAAAGAACTTATGGTAGAGAAAGCATAATCAATAAAGAATCAATCACGGTTGTTGATGCTAGAAACTTACCTGTATCAGTAGATATAACAGTGCAATATCGCTTAGATGCAAGTAATGCACCTCAAACTATAGCTCAATGGGGGCTTGATTGGGAAAATAAAATTATAGACCCTGTTATTTTAGAAGTTGTAAGAAGTGTGGTTGGAAAATATACAGCTGAAGAATTACCTATAAAGCGTAATGAAATCGCTGCTTCAATTGAACTTGAATCAAGAAAAAGCATAGACGCTCAAGATAATAAACCTGTATTACTTGAGAGTGTAAAACTTCGTGGAATAATACTACCAACGAATGTTAAAGAGCAAATTGAAAAAGTTCAAATAGCTAAACAAGAAGCAGAGAGAACAAAATACGAAGTTGAACGTGCAAATCAAGAAGCACTTAAAAAAGCTGCACTTGCAGAAGGTATAGCAAAAGCTGCGATTATTGAAGCACAAGGTAAAGCAGATGCACAAAAAATAGAAGCAGACGCACAAGCTTATGCAAATAGAGAAATCGCAAAAAGTATAAGTAAAGAATTATTAGAATTAAAGCAAATTGAAACCCAAAAAGAATTTAACGAAGCTTTAAAGGTTAATAATGATGCTAAGATTTTCTTAACACCTGGCGGAGCTGTGCCTAATATTTGGCTAGATAATGCAAGCACAAAAAAGACAACCAGCCTTAATAATTAATGCAAAAATTATTAGATACTATTCATTTTTATCTAGCGAATTTCTATGCCCAAGATTTAATTCTTCTTGGGCTTTGTTTTTTATTTTTTATAGTAATTTTAATTCTTGCGATTTTTTTAAGAAAATTTCCAACTTTCTCAATATTTTTAATCATAGTAGGTATTGTTTTAGAATTTGTATTGTTTTTTATTGGAGAAAACTATATAAATGCTACATATCGTCCAGCAGAACTTGAAATAATCAAAAATGATAAATTAATTTTCAGCGATAATATATATTTAGATTTTAAATTACATAACAAATCTCAAAGAGATTTTAAAATATGCAAAATTAAATTCAATATAAAAAAAATCAGCAAAAATAACTTAGAACTAATCAAAAATACCTTAAAACCATTAAAAACAACAGAAATTATTTTAAAAGATATTCCAAAAAATTCATACGAAAAATCTTATTTATTAATACCTAGTAATGTTAAAAAATATACAATTGATACTTTAATTACTTGTTTTTAGGAGATATTTATGTATTTATCGCAATTTCATATCTTTGTAATATTTGCAGCTTTTGTAGTTTATATATTTTCACAATTTTTAATTATTTATTTTTTTAAAGAAAAAAACAAACTTTATACCTTTTCTTTTACACTCATAATTTTTGTATTGATTTTTGGATATTCAACTCTTCTTACCATAGATAGCTTTTTAAAAAGTGTAGAATTAAGAAATCAAAAAGACTATAAATCAGCAAATGAAGTAGTAATTAGTGGTCAAATATATAATAATGGAAAAGTCCCTGTAAAAACCTGTGAATTAAATATAGGAATAATAAATCTTGGTATCAAAAAAGTAGATGGAAGTATATTTGATTTAAGCAAAGGCTTTGACCCATTAAAACTTAATAAAATTCGCAATTTTTACTCTCATGATTTTAAAATAGAAGGGATTATCAATGAAAACGCATCAAAAAGCTTTAAAGTAAGTGTCCCTTATCCAAAACATTTTGAAGATTATAAATTAAGATATATTTTAAATTGCAAGTAATTTCTTGTGATTTAATATTCTTTTATTATCTTAACTAGCGTTAATAATACTTGCCGCGAATATAAAATAAATATTTTTGATTCTAAATTTAAAAAATCAAATATTAGATTTAAATTCTTTTAAAATATTTGTGAAATTAAATAAATAATTTATATTTTTTAACTTGTAAATTCATTAATTTTTAACTTTTTTTGTTTTATCAAATAACTAATTTTATAAGCAATCCCCTAAAGCGGGGCAATATTCTCTAACTTAGATAGAACTAAATTAAGCGTAGAAACAAGACTAGGTTTCAATCCCCTAAATCGGGGCAATATTCTCTAACAAAAATTCGTTATGGTATTTTAATTGAAAATATAAAGTTTCAATCCCCTAAAACGGGGCAATGTTCTCTAACCTTATAAGTCTTTAAATGTTTATGATGATTTTTTTGGTTTCAATCCCCTAAAGCGGGGCAATGTTCTCTAACCCTTAATTTTTTCATACTTTGTAAAAGAACTAAAATAAAAAATCATTATAAATATCCTTGATTAATGCCTAATTATCAGCAAATAATTTTAATACAATAAATTTTTTAGAAAATGCCAAGCAAAAGTTAAATTTCACTACTAAAACGCCTATTTCATCATAAAAATTTTTAATTTGCTTAGCATTTTCTGATTTTAAGAAATTTTTAAAGTCTAAAAAGCCCATAATTAGGGCTTTTAAATCTTAAACAAAAATAAATTTTAGAAAATGCCAAGCAAAAATTCACAAAAACCCATAAAATTAAAATATTTAAGCTGATTTTAAGCCTAAAACTAGGTAAATGCGAAATG
>NZ_JAHCZC010000044.1:0-14998 GCF_018501135.1 Campylobacter sp. 2018MI13
ATTTAAAACATTTATCGTATCGGACTTTGTTTGATTTTGATAAAAAGAATTTAAAATAAGAATTTTTTAAAAATTTTAATTATTTGACTATTTTAATAATAATTATTATAAATAGTCAAATATGTTACATATTGTAATGATTTTAATTAATTTTTTACTTTATCTGGGTAATTTTGACACATTGCAATAATACCACCTGATAAATTAAGAGCGATTTTTTCTTTTTGATTTAAAAACTCACATAAAAATGCACTTCTTGCTCCACTTCTACACATAATTACTAATGTTTTAGAATTATTTTTAATAATCTCATCAAAGTCTTTTTTGATAATTTCTTCATCAGCTGAATTAAAATCTATAGGATAAAGTAAAGTATCTTCTAAACTAAATTCATCTATTTCTTCTTGAGTTCTAATATCTACTATTAAATGTTTGTCAAAATCTATATCTTTTGCATTGATATTTATATTCATATTTTATCCTTTGTGTAAATTCGTAACATTTTTTATCTAATTTATCATTAAAAATTATCAAAAAAATATTTTTTTGGTTATTATGAGTGAATATTATCTAAAAAAGGAAAAAAAATGAGCAGGTATTTTAAAAGCCTTATTTTTTGGGTTATTGTAGGATTAATCCTAGGAATTGTTGTTGGAGCCATGCCTCCTATTAAAATAGAAGCACTTGGAATAGAAAATCTAGCTATTTGGTCTAAAGTGTTTATTGATATGTTTATTAAAGCATTAAAACTTTTAATTGGACCTATCATTTTTGTAATGATTATTCTAGGAATAGTTGGACTAGGAGATATTAAAAAAATCGGCGGAATTGGTGTTAAGGCTGTAATTTACTTTGAAGTAGTAAGCACACTTGCTCTAATCGTAGGTATATTTATGGCTAGAATTTTACAACCTGGAGTTGGTATGAATCTTGATATCAATGCTTTAGATGCGTCAAGTGTTGATAAATATGTAAAAGCTTCTCAAGGTAGTGAAAGTAGTTTTTGGGGAGTTTTAAAAGGAGCAATTCCACAAGATTTAGTAAGCCCATTTACAGATGGAAAAACATTGCAAGTTTTATTTATAGCATTATTTACAGCATTTATTGTAATAACTTTAAAAGAACAAGATAGAGAATATATTAAAAAAGCCTTAGAAGTGTTTCAATCATTTGTATTTAAAATTCTTACTTTAATTATGTATTTTAGCCCACTTGCTACATTTGGTGCTATGGCTTATCTAATATCAAAATTTGGCTTAAGCTCACTTGTAAATATGGGATATTTATTATTTGTTATGCTTGCTGCTTGTTGTGTATTTATATTTGGAGTTTTAGGAATAATTTGTTATGTAGCTAAAGTAAATATATTTAAATTCATTAGATTTATAGCTAAAGAATTATTAATCGTATTTACAACAAGCTCAAGTGAAAGTGCATTATTACCACTTATGAAAAAATTAGAAAAAGCAGGAATTGATAAAAGCTGTGTTGGTTTAGTTTTACCTACTGGATATAGCTTTAACTTAGATTGTACAAATATTTATCTAGCTATGGCTGTAATATTTTTAGCACAAGCATTTAATATAGATATTAGCTTATGGCAAGAAATTACAATTTTACTTATATTAATGGTTACTAGTAAAGGTGCTGTTGGAGTAACAGGAAGCGGCTTTATCGTTTTAGCAGGAACTCTTAGCTCATTAGGAGATAATTTAATCCCTGTTGCAACAATCACCGTTTTATTAGGAGTTGATAAGTTTATGAGTGAGATGAGAGCGTGTGGAAACTTATGCGGTAACTCTGTTGCTTGCTTAATAGTTGCTATATGGAATAAACAAATAGATATGGAAAAATTCCGCTACGCACTAGACCACCCTAATGATTTTAAAATACAAGATTAGGAATACTTTTTGCTTTTGATATCCTGCAATATGAAAGGATATCAAATGCAAGTGTTAGAACAAGCTTTTTCTTTATTTGCTGTGCTAGTTTGCATAGCAACAATTTTTATTAAAAAAAATAATGAAAACCAAGAAAAATAAGGTTTTACCTGAATTAAGGAATTTAAAAAGGATTTAAATTCCTTAAAAATTAGAATAAATTATATATCTTCTTAGCCATTTCATTCTCAAGTATAGGTAATACTTCTTCAAGTTTAATATTTCTTTGTTTTGCTTTTGCATTAATTATTGTTGAGTTTTCAATAAAATCACTTTCGTAATTTTGAGATTTTGAATTGTTTTGTAATTTTAAAGATGAATTTGAATTTTTTATATCATAATTATTGTTTTGATTGATTACCTTATTTACACTTCTTTGCTTAATATTAACATCAGCTTTTAATTCTATTGTATATTCTTCGCCAGTAATATTATTTATAATAGAACTTGCAAAACTTTTATTATTAGCAAAAGCAGCAAATGCTGGATTAATTGATTTTAAAGCATCTTGCTTTAATTCTTCTTCGCTTTTTTTAGAGCATTCAACAATATTAGTGCTTACAATAAAAGTAGCATTAGTAGGTTCATTTAGTATTGTATAACCTTTATTTTTTAATCCTTCAATCAGTTTTGATTCAATATTTACATTACAATCACTAGTATTTTTTGCAAATACAAATATACTTTTTTTGCTTTTAGCAACTGGTTCAATAAAAATACTATTATTTAATTTAGTATCAAGCTCTAAAGAATTACTAGCACAAGCACCAAACATAAAACCAATACCAACAATACTTAAAATTGTCTTTTTCATAAAAGTTCTCCTAAAATAAATTAAACTTTTATTATATGGGGGGGGGGTTCTTAATATAAGCTTAAAATTTCTTTTAATAAATAGTTTTTTAAAGATATGATTAAATTAGATTTATAAAATGAAGTTAATAAAATAATTTAGGAATTTAAATAATAAAAAGCTCCAAAATTGGAGCTTTTAAAAGTGGTATTACATCATACCAGGCATTCCGCCCATACCACCCATACCGCCACCCATTGGCATTTCAGGTTTATCTTCTTTAATATCGCTTATTGTAGCTTCTGTTGTAAGTAGCATTGAAGCAACGCTTACAGCATTTTGTAATGCTACACGCTCAACTTTAACAGGGTCAATTATTCCTGCTTCATACATATCTACATATTCGCCACTTGCAGCGTCAAATCCTTTGTTTTCATCTTTGCAAGTTTCAATTGTATTTACGATAACTCCTGCATCAAATCCTGCATTTTCTGCAATTTGGCGAATTGGAGCTTTGATTGCACGGCGAACGATATTTGCACCGATTAACTCATCGCCTTCAAGATTTAGATTAATTCTATTTGTAGCGTGAATTAGTGCAGCACCACCACCAATTACTATACCTTCTTCAACAGCAGCTTTAGTTGCACTTAGTGCATCATCAACTCTGTCTTTTTTCTCTTTCATTTCAGTTTCAGTTGCAGCACCAACTTTAATAACAGCAACACCACCACTTAATTTTGCTAAACGCTCTTGTAATTTTTCTCTATCATAATCGCTTGTAGTTTCAGCAATTTGAGCTTTGATTTGATTAATTCTTGCATTAATTGCGTCTTTGCTACCTGCACCATTTACTATTGTAGTATTGTCTTTATCAATTACGATTGAACTAGCACTTCCTAAATCAGCTGCGTTTGCACTTTCAAGTGTTCTTCCCATTTCTTCGCAAATTACCGTTCCACCTGTTAAGATTGCAATATCTTCAAGCATTGCTTTTCTTCTATCGCCAAAACCAGGAGCTTTAACTGCAGCTATATTTAAAATTCCTCTTAATTTATTTACAACTAAAGTTGCTAATGCTTCGCCTTCAATATCTTCAGCAATGATTAAAAGTGGGCGACCATTTTTTTGTGCAGTTTCAAGCACAGGTAAAATGTCTTTTAGATTTGTGATTTTTTTATCATAAAGTAAAATTAATGGATTGCTTAATTCACAATTCATTTTATCAGTATTTGTGATAAAGTATGGGCTTAAATAACCTCTATCAAATTGCATACCTTCAACAACGCTTAATTCATCATTGATTGATTTTGCTTCTTCAACTGTGATAACGCCATCTTTGCCTACTTTTTCCATTGCATCTGCAATTAATTGTCCGATTTTTTCATCACTATTTGCTGAAATTGTAGCAACTTGTGCGATTTGCTTTCTATTTCCTGCAACTGGTTTTGCTAAAGCTTTTAGTTCAGCTATAATTGCTTCGCAAGCTTTATCCATACCACGCTTAACTTCAATTGGATTTGCACCAGCTGTTATATTTCTTAAACCTTCTTTAAAAATTGCGTGAGCTAAAACGGTTGCTGTTGTAGTTCCATCTCCTGCTTGATCAGCAGTTTTACTTGCAACTTCTCTTACTAAACTAGCACCCATATTTTCTAAAGTGTCTTTTAATTCAACTTCTTTTGCAACGCTAACACCATCTTTTGTAATAGTTGGAGCACCAAAACTTTTTTGAATTAATACGTTTCTGCCACGAGGCCCCATAGTAACTTTTACAGCGTCGCTTAATTTTTTAACGCCTTCATATAATTTATTTCTAGCTTCATCTGAATAAAAAATTTCTTTTGCCATTTAAATCTCCTTATAAAATTCCTAAAATATCTTCAAAACTTAAAATTAAATATGTTTCATTATCAATTTTTAATTCGCTACCTGCGTATTTACCAAATACTACTTTATCGCCGATTTTAATATCGCTAATTTCTTTAGCAACTGCTACAACTTCGCCTTGTTGTGGTTTTTCTTTAGCATTGTCAGGTATAATAATTCCTGAAGCTGTTGTTTTTGTTTCATTTGCGCATTTGATTAATACACGCTTATTTAGTGGAGTAAAATTCATTTTTTCTTCCTTTCTTGTGGTTTATCACTCTAATTCTTTGAGTGCTAAATTATAATTAAAATAAGTTAATCAAATCACTAAATGATAAAAAATAACTAAAGAAACTTTAGTGAAAATAGCTCAAGTTTATTTATGAAAAAAACGAAAGGTTGTATTATGAAAAAAGTTATTTATTCGCTCCTTGCTTTGATTTTAATAATTGTTATAGGGGCTTATTGTGTGTTATTTACAAGTTTTGGAAATAATTTCGTAAAAAATATAGCAGAGAAAAAAATCAATGAAAATTCAAATATAGCAGTTAAAATTGAAGAATTTGAATTGAGATTTTCAACTATTAATTTAAAAGTTTTAGTTAATGGAATGCTTGAAGCAGCAGTTAATGGGGATTTTTCACTATTATCTCGCAATCTTAATATAAATTATGAATTAAATGGAAAAAACTTAGAAACCCTAAAAATCACCGACCCTTTAAACATTAAAGGCAATATAAATGGTAGTTTTAATAATTTTAACATAGATGGAAAAGGTGTTATTTTTACTAGCCCACTTACACTTGATGCAAATATAAAAAATTATTTTCCAACTAAACTAAATCTTAATGCTAATAATTTAGATATAGAAAAATTAAGCAAAATCGCAAATGTTGATTATGCAAGTGGATTTATCAACCTAAATGCAAATGTTGATGAATTTGATAAAGACAAACTTGATGCAAAAGCTTTAATTAATATTTATTCAGAACTTAAGCTAAAACCAAGTATCACAAAAGAATTTGGAATTGACATTTCAAGATTTGGTAAGGTTATAATTGATTCTAAAAATACTTATAAAGCTAATGAAATTACTCCAAATATCAATGTAAAATCAAATATTTTAAATATTACAAGTGATTTTAAACCTATAAATCTTAATAAATTAGAAGTTCAAGGGCAATTAGTTACAAGCCTTACTGAATTAGCTTTCATAAATCCTAATTTAAATTCTGATTTAAAAATCACTTCGCAAATTGATTTTAAAAACAAATTAGCAAATATAAATTCTATAGTTAGTGGTAAAAATATAAATGCAAAAGATTTAAAAATCACTCACGATTTATCTAATAGCAAAACTGCAATTAATACCGATTTAAGAGCTAACGCAGGACTTTTAAAACTTAGTGGCGATGAGATAATAAATCTTAAAGCTAGTGCTAATTTAGATAAAAATGGTTTAGAAAATGCGAATGTAAATGGTTTATTATTAGGTGCAAAATCAGATATAAAAATGGGTAGAAATGATTTAGTAGCTAATATTGAAGGTCTAAAATCTCTAGCTTTATTAGGCTTGCTAAATCAAGATAAAATGTTAGATGCAAATATTAATATAAACGCAAAATTAAGCGATTTAAAAAACCTAATAGGCTCGGCAAATCTTAATATAAACGGAAAAACAATCCCAAGTTATTTCAAAAAAGAATATGATTTAGAGATTAATTCAAAAGTATTAGCAAACGCTGATGTTAAGCTAAATGGTGCTGATAATATCAGTTTTGACGCTAAATTAAATACTGATTTAGTAGATAGTTTTAATGCAAATGGTAATTACAAAAAAGGCGTAGCAAACGCAAATTATGATGCGAGTGCAAATCTAGCTAATTTTAATGCTTTACTTAATAAAAATATGAGCGGAAATGTAAAAGTTGATGGGAATTTAACTTTTGATAAGATATTAAATCTTACTTTAAACTCAAAAGAATTCTTTGGCGGTTCATTAGCTGCTAAGCTAAATGGGGATAAATTTAACGCTAATTTAAATAATGTTGCTTTAGATAATCTTGCAAAATCTTTTGATTTAATTGATATTTATAAGGCAAATATCAATGGGAATTTAGATTATGATTTAAAAAATGCTAATGGAAAATTAGTTGCAAATCTTGGAAAAGGACATTTAAAATATCACAAAACTATAAAATTAATTAATACGATTTTAAATACTGATATTACCCAAGTTATTTTTGATAAAGGCGATGTATTAGTAAATATTAATAAAAATCTAATTGATTATAATGCAAAAATTAGTGCAACAAGTGCAAAAATTGAAGTAAATAATGGAACATATAATACTCTTACAAAAAGTATCAATGCACCTGCTCTTGTAGCATTTAATAATAATGAAATTAAAGGAACATTTTCAGGTGTAAATGATGATGTTAAATTCATTCCTGATGCAAAAAATACTATAGAAAATGCTGTAAAAGTATTAGATAAAATAACAGGCAAAAATAATGGTGAAAAAATAAATGAAACATTAAAACCTGCTGAAAATCTTCTTAAAGGATTATTTGGAGGTAAAAAATGATTGCAAGATATTCAAACCCTGAAATGTCAAGTATTTGGAGTGAGGAAGCTAAATTTAATGCTTGGCTAGAAGTTGAGCTTGCAACTTGCAAGGCGTTTAATAAAATAGGTGTAATTCCTAATGAAGATTTAGAAAAACTATATAAAAATGCTAAGTTTGATATAGCAAAAATAAAAGAAATAGAAGAGCAAACCAAACACGATGTAATAGCCTTTACAAGAGCATTATCACTTAATTTAGGCGATGAGAGAAAATGGGTTCATTATGGACTAACAAGCACTGATGTAGTAGATACTGCACAAGCAATTCAACTAAAAAAAGCAAATGAAATAATAAAAGCTAATTTAGAAAATCTTTTAGATATTTTAAAAGAAAAAGCAAATCTTTATAAATACACTCCACAAATAGGAAGAACTCACGGAGTTCATGCAGAGCTAACTACTACTGGGCTAAAGTTTGCTTATTTTTACGAAGAAATCAAAAGAAATTATGAGCGTTTTATAAACGCTAGCGAAGAGATTAGAGTGGGTAAAATTAGTGGTGCGGTAGGCACTTATGCAAATGTTCCACTAGAAGTAGAGCTTGATATTTGTAAAGAGCTTGGATTAAATGTAGCAAATATCAGCACTCAAGTTTTACCTAGAGATTTGCACGCAAATTACATAAGCGTGTGTGCGTTGATTGCAAGTGCACTAGAAAGATTTGCTACAGAGATAAGACACCTTGCAAAAACTGAATGCGTAGAAATGCTTGAATATTTTAGTGAAAATCAAAAAGGCAGCTCTGCAATGCCACATAAGAAAAATCCAATAGGAAGTGAGAATATTTGTGGTCTTAGCCGTGTGATTAGGGGGTATTTAATAACTGCTTACGAAAACATAAATCTATGGCACGAGCGTGATATTAGCCACTCAAGTGCAGAGCGAATTATGCTTCCTGATGTAACGATTTTGCTTGATTATATGCTAAAAAGATTTAGTTCTATTGTAAAAAATCTAATGATTTATCCTGAAAATATGAAAAGTAATTTAGATAAATCTTATGGATTAATCTTCTCTCAACAAGTGCTTTTAGCCCTTATTCAAAAGGGTTTAAGTCGTGAGATGGCGTATGATTTAGTGCAAGGACTAACTAAAAAGGCTTGGAGCGAAAAGCTTCAGTTTAAAGAATTATTAAAAAATAGCAAAGAAATTTGCGAAATCTTAAGCACCGAAGAGATTGAAAATGCTTTTTTAGTTGATTATCATCTTAAAAATATTGATAAGATTTATGAGCGTTTGGGATTGTAAAAAATAATAGGAATTTCAAATTCCTATTATTTATCTCATTTTAAAACTAATTTTTTAGCTTTATTTGTTTCTTTAATAACTTTTGATAATTCTTTATATCTATTCTTCTAAATATAATTTGTGAATTATTATTTTTCATTCCTATCTCTTACTTGCTTCATTTAATAAAAAGCTTAACTATGCTTACACTTAAAATATATTCATTACTTTTATCATCATAAAAATACAAAAATTTAAAAAATATATATTTTGCTTAATCATTTAAATGATATTATATAAAAAATATATTTGTATTAAGGATATGATATGAAAGTAGAAGAAATAAAAACATTTTGTAAAGAAAACAATCTAACCTACAAAGAATTAGCAGAAAAAATTGGAATGAGTGAAGGGAGTTTAAGAATTGCAATTGCTACAAATAGAATAAGCACAAGAACCATAGCTGCTATGAATTTGCTAAAAAAAGTTTATAAACTAGAAAATGAATTAAAAGATTTCAGAAAATTAAAAGAAATCCTATCAAACTAACAATATTAAAAAACTTTTACAAATAATCTTAGATTTAAATTCCACTAAAAGATTAAACCAGCATTTAGCTGGTTTAAATTAGATTTTAAATTTACCTAATTCTTCATCAAGTTTAATAGTCATCTTAGATAAATGCTCACTTGCTCCTGCTACTTCTTCTACGCTTCTAGCATTTGAATTAGCGATTTTGTTAATTTGCTCAATTTGAGTTATAACACTACGAATAGTCTTAGCTATATCTTTATATTCATTTACGCTATTTTTATTAGCACTAATGCTTGTTTGAACGATTAAAGAGTTTTCATTAACCACTTCTTCTAATTGAACACTAGATTTTGAAATATTTGAAATATCTTGAGCGTTCTTTTCCATTTCTCCACACGCATCATTTACTGATTGAACTACCACACCTATTGTTGTGTTTATTTCTGCAAGGCTTTTTTGCGTTCTTTCAGCTAATTTTCTAACCTCATCAGCAACCACAGCAAATCCACGACCATGCTCACCCGCACGAGCTGCTTCAATAGCTGCATTTAATGCTAATAAATTAGTTTGGTCTGCTATATCGTTTATAACATTTAAGATATTTTTAACTTCTTCTGTGTGTTGGCTAGTTTGATTTAATTTATTTGATAATTCAGTAGTTTGTAAAGATTGATTTTCTAATACTGAAACAAGTTTTAATATTTGATTTTTAATAATATCTAAATTATCACTAGCTGTTTCAAGTTGTTTTGAACTCTCTTCGGCGTGTTCAACGGTAACATCTATATCTTTTAATATAGCTTCTCCTGCCTTAGTAGCACAACCTATTATTGTAGTTTCTTCTTCTACTTGCTTACCTACTGCTAGTGAAGTTGAGCTTAATTCTTGAGCTACACTTGCATTTTCTGTTGAAGTTGATTTTGAATTAGCGATTAAAGTTTGGATTTTTTGTATAAAAGTATTTACATGCTTTCCTATTTGAGCTATTTCATCATTACCATTAATCGCAACTCTTTTTGTTAAATCACCTTCACCTACTGCTAAATCTTTCATCATTAAGCCTAGTCTATCAAATGGTCTAAATAAATAAACTAAAACCAATATAACAATACCAATAGTAACCACAATAGCTAAAACACTTGCAATTATTAGTGTTTTAAATTGATTGCTAACATCTTTAAATGCTATTTCTTTATTTATTGCAGCAGCAACTTTCCAGCCAGTTTCAGGAATAGTGCTAAAATCCATAATTTGCTTTACTCCATTTAATTCAAATTCTAATTTTCCACTATTTTTTGAATACATTTCATCAAGCATTGGTTTTAAATTAGGAAATACTTCTACTAATTTTTTACCTATTAATTGTTGGTCAGGATAACCAATAATCATTCCATAATTATCTAAAACATATAAAGCTCCACCTTCAATTCCAGCATTTTTAGAAAAATCAGAAACTTTATCTAAGGTAACATCAGCACCTAAAGCACCTTTAAAATTAGAGTTTTTATCGTATGTTGGAGAAACTACTGACATAACTAATTTTTTAGTTTGAGCGTCTTCATAAACATCGGTTACAAAAGTTTTATTTAATTGTTTTGCTTGTTTATACCAACCTCTTTGAGTTGCATCAAAAGGTGCTTTCCAGCCTGTGCCATCATACATAGAGCCATCTTCAAACGCTAAAAATACCATAGGAGAATTTAAAACCCTAGTTTCATTTTCTAAGTAAGGCACAAAAGCTTCTTTAGAATTTGAATCAAACTTAGATAAAGTTTTAGCAGTCTCTTTAATGCTTTGCTCTGTTATGCTAATGAAATTTTGAATGTAATTTAAATTCTTATCTACAATATCATCTAAATAGCGTTCAATATTAGCAGATATAGTTTTGCTACTAGTGCTATAACTAATGTAGGTTAGAGCCGAGTATCCAACGACTAATAACACAATTAATGTTAAATAAATTTTATTTTTAAAACTCATTTTTTTCCTTTTTTTATTAAAAATTCGGCGAGATACTAACACAAAAAATATAATAAAAATATAATTAATTGATAAATATAATTAAAATATTTATAGGTATTTGAGTAGTTTTTACACAAAAACTAGATAATTTTTCTCCTAATTACTATTTGTAACACTTCTTTAAGTCTTAATAGCTAAGATTTTTAAATCTTTTCAAAAAGGAATTAAATTGCAAGAATTATTAAAAAATTTATGGAATGATGAATTAGGAAATCTTGATTTTAACTATGAAGAAAATATTTTTAATCCCGAACTTGCCGCATTAATTTTATGTGCTAATGAATTAAATTATAAAGAATTATTAAATCTAAAAACATACAAACAATACCTAAATACTGATAGTTTTTTTGAGCTTAAAATGAAGCAAATTGCTGTTTTAAATTCTATTCACAATAATCTTTTAAATCCACTTGAAATAATCTTTTATCTTGAAAAATTAAAATTATTAAAAATAAAAGAAAATATCTTCACTTATCTTCAAAATACAAAAATAAATTCATCAAAAGAATTTAATAATAATTTTAAAAAAAGCCAAGATAAACTTGAAAATATTTATAAAAATTTACAACAAATTCTAAGCAATGAGCTTAAAGATAAGCTTGATGAGTTTTATACTCAATTAATTAGCAAAGATTATAAAATAGCTTTTAGTGGGATATTTAACGCAGGAAAAAGTAGCCTAATAAATGCTTTATTAAATCAAGATTTTTTAGGCGTATCAAACGCACCTGAAACAGCAAATCTTAGTGTAATTAGCTATGATGAAAATGAAAAAATAAAAGTAAATTTTTATAATGAAGCAGAATTTAATGCCTTAAAAACTCAAGCTAGTTTGAATGAAGAATTAAATAAAATCTTTAATATTGATTTTGTTGAGCACAAAAGCGTTGAAGTAAAAATCAACGAATTATACGATTATACAAGTGCAAATTCTAGCATAAGTATTTTTGTAAAAGATATTGAAATCCATCTAAACAACGAGTATTTAAAAAATAAAATAAATATAATAGATACTCCTGGTCTTGATGATGTAGTAATTAGTAGAGAGCAAAGAAGCTTAGAGTTTTTAAAAACTGCTAATTGTGTTTTATACCTTATGACTTGCACTCAAGCACTTAGCATTAAAGATTTAGAATTTTTAACAAGTTTTGCTAAAAATAATCCTAATTCAAAGCTAGTTTTAGTGCTTACAAAAAGTGATTTAATAAGTATTGATGAGCAAATTAAATTAAAAGAATATGTCAAAAATCGCTTTAACAATGAGCTTAAAAACCTAGATATTACACCTAATTATGAGCTATTTTGCGTAAGTGCTAGTGAATTTAAAAAAGACAATTCAAAAGGCGAAATAAATGCTTTAAAAGCCTATTTAAACGATGTTTGCTTTAATTCTACTAGCTCACAAGAATTTATAAATAGCATTAGCGAAAAATTTAAAAATCTAATTGATTTAGAAATTACGCTTTTAACTAATATAAACAATTCTTTAAAGCTAGATAAAAACGAATATATGAAAAATATAGAAAATCTACAAAACGAAAATGCCAAAAAACTAGCCTTAAAACAAGAACTTGAAATATCGCTAAATGAATACTTAAATAAAGACTACAAAATCCAAGCACACGAATTAAGCTTTTTAGCAAAAAATCAAGCTGCTAGGATTTTTGATGAATTAAATTATGACAAAAATTACTCAAACGAAAAGGTAAGAAATGTAATTTTTCAAGGTTTTAAAGATTTATTAAATGGGCTTAACTCAAGTATGAGTAATAAATTCTTAAATGATTTTAATGAAATTAAAGCAAAGCTAAATATTACTAAAGATTATGAAATTATTTTTGATAAAAATAAATTACAAGAAATATTTGAAGAATTTGAAAAAATCATAAATAAACTTGATTTGCTAAGTGATAAAAGTGAAAATGCAATCAATAATAAATTAAATGCGATTTATTTAAATATAAATCTTAATTTTTTTAATTTTAGCGAGCAAAAACAATTAGCTAATGAGTTTTTGAAAAATGAATTTTTTAGTATTTATCATATTGAAAAAATCAATATAAATGAATTTAACGATGAAAATCTATTGAGCTTAAATACACAAAAAATAGAAAAATTATTAGAAATAAAAGAGAATTTAAAATGATAAAAAGTGTCTTAAAAGAATATAATGAAAAATATAATATAAGTTATGAAAAAGGCTTTTTAGGAGATTTAAAAACCTTAAAAAACACTCTAAAAAATCCTAATTTAATGCTTAGTAATAAACTAATTAATAATATTGATAATTTATGTAAGCGTTATAATCTACCATTGCAAGTTGGTGTGATAGGACAATTTAGTTCAGGTAAAAGCTCACTTTTAAATCTGCTTTTTAAAAAAGATATTTTAGCTACAGGAGCAAGACCTGTTAGCGTTGTTGCTACTTATATTAATTATGGTTTAAATGATTTAGTTTTAGCAGAATTTGAAAACGGCTTAAGCGAACTTACAAACAATATTGTAAATGACCAAAACGAAGAACTAAATGGGCTTAAAAGTATTAATATTTTTACAAATAACGAGCTTTTAAAAGATATTACACTAATTGATACTCCAGGACTAAATGCAAATACTACCGATGAAGAATTTTCTAAAAATTTATTTAATTCTTTTGATGCTTTAATTTGGCTAAGTTTAGCTGAAAGTGCTGGTAAAGCTAGTGAAGAAAAGGCTATTAAAGAATTAAAACCAAATATAAAAAAGATTTGTCTAATTAATCAAAAAGATAAATTAAACGAAGCCGAGCAATTAAGGTTAAAGAATTATTTAAATGAAGTTTTTGCTAAGTATTTTGAAAAAATTGAGCTAATTTCTTGCAAACAAGCAAGTGAAAATAATCCTGATTCAAATATTTTGGCCTTTTATGATTTTTTAAAAAATCTAAATAAAACAAGCATTAAAGAAGATAATATAAAAGCGTCTTTAAAAACATTAAATAATGAGCTTTTAGGAATTATTAGCGAGATTAAACTAAGCCTTGAAGAATTAGAGTGTAAAATTAAAAATTATTTAGAAATACTTGCAAAAAATGAATTTGATTATAGTGGCTTTAATGATGAGATTTTAAATGCTTTAAAGAGTATAGCAAGGACGATTGCTAATGAATTTATGACTAATTTTAAGGTAAAAAATGCTTATTTTTATACCCAAAATGATGGGGTATTTCATAAAAATTGCTTTAATAAAAACGAATATTCATACAAAACTTTAAATCCTGATGATACATTTTTAAGTATTTTTTACAACAAAGATACGATTAATAAGCAATTTTTAAAAATTAGAAAAGAAATAAACGAGCAATTTTTAAACCTTTTAGATAATTTTCACAAGCCTTTAAAAGAATTTAAAAATGCTTTAAATATTGCTAAAACAAAAGAATTAGATAAAAACTACAATGACCTTGTAAATGCTGATTTTTACGCAATAGCAGATGATTTTTATAAAGCATTAGATGAGCTTATTATAAATGATTATGAAAAGGCTTTAAATAATTATGAGCTTAAATTAAATAAGCTTTTTGAAAAAATAAATATAAAAGCATTAAATAATTACGAAAACGCAGCTAAATTAAGCCTATCATTTTTTTATGAAAAAATTAATGCAAGTCGTGAATTTTATGAGCTAGATAGCAAACAATTTAAGCTTTATTTGCCTAGTGAAAATGAAATTTATCAAAGATTGCTTACTGATTGTAGTTTTTTTGAATTTGAAGAACTATTGATAAATAAAAAAGAAATCATAAAATTAAAAAATGAATATCTAAACGAGTTAAATACAATACTGCTAAAACATACAAAAAGCCTAGATAATAGGCAAATTAAATTAAATAATATTAAAGATATTATTTCAAATTCTTTTTTAACTTTTGACATATAAAAGACCTTTTAAGTATAAATATTTAATATTTATACTTAAATTTTCAATGTATTATTTTATATATTTA
>NZ_JAHCZC010000045.1:0-14850 GCF_018501135.1 Campylobacter sp. 2018MI13
ATTAAGACCTATTAGAAGACTTAAAAGACAAATTACAAAATTTGCTAGTAATGATTTAGATAATATAGAAAATATAAGCAAGGGTAATGATGAGATTTCTCAAGTTTCAGATGCTTTTTATCAAGCTATTAAAAAAATTAAAGATTTAAATACTTCAAGACAATTTTTTTTAAGAAATATAATGCACGAGCTTAAAACTCCAATTACAAAAGGTAGGATTACAGCTGAAATGCTAGAAGATACGAAATTTAAGCAAAGACTTATAAATGTATTTGATAGAATGGTTATTTTAATAGATGAATTAGCCGCAGTAGAGCAAATCACAAGTGGAGTTGCAAAAAATCCAAAGAAAATTTCAATTAATCACATTTTTAATGAAGCAAAAGAAATGTTGCTTTTAGAAAATGAAAAAATTAATATTATAAGTGATAATACTTTTGTAGTTTATGTTGATTTTAAACTATTTACAACTGCAATTAAAAATTTATTAGATAACGCTATTAAATATTCAGATGATAATGCTGTAAGAGTTATAATTTGCCATGAAAGTATAAAGTTTTATAACAAAGGTAAAAAATTAGATAAAAATATTGAGTATTATTTAGAGCCTTTTACTCAAGGTGGTAATAAGAGTTCAAATTCTTTTGGCTTGGGGCTTTATGTTGTAAATACGATTTTAGAAGCTCATAAATTGAAATTAAATTATAACTATGATAATGGTTATAATATTTTTGCTATTACTAATCTTGATAATATAATCAAAGAAGAAAAAACTCAAGAAAAATAACTTTTATTAACTTTAAAAAAGCTAAAATACCCGCTTATTTCACACACACCAATCCTTATTTGTTGCAACGCTAGTTGTATTTGGGTGTGGAGGTAAAAACAATTTTTTAAGGAGAAACCTATGGTTACAATGAGAGATTTATTAGAATGTGGTGTGCATTTTGGGCATCAAACAAGACGCTGGAATCCTAAAATGAAAAAGTTCATTTTTGGTGAGAGAAAAGGTATTTATGTAATTGATTTACAAAAAACAATTAGATATTTTAGATATACATACAATATCGTTCGTGATGCAGCAGCAGAAGGTAAAACAATTTTATTTGTTGGAACTAAAAAGCAAGCAACAGATGCTATTAAAGAATATGCAATTAAATGTGGAATGCCATATGTAAATCACAGATGGTTAGGCGGTATGATGACAAACTTTGAAACTATTCGCCAATCAATTAGAAAACTTGAAGTTATTGAAAGTATGCAAGAAGATGGAAGCATTAATTTATTAACTAAAAAAGAAGCATTAATGCTAAATCGTAAAAAAGAAAAATTATTAGATTATTTAGGCGGTATTAGAGACCTTAAAACTCGCCCTGATATGATTTTTGTAATTGATACAGTAAAAGAAAAAATTGCAGTTGCAGAAGCAAATAGATTAAAAATCCCAGTAGTAGCTCCAATTGATACAAACTGCGATCCTGATGTTGTAGATTTTCCTATCCCAGGTAATGATGATGCTATTCGTTCAGTTCAATTATTCTGCCAAGAAATGTGCGAAGCTATATTAGAAGGTAAAGCTTTAAGAGAACAAGATGGTGAAGTAGTTGAAAGAGCAGAAGTTAGTGAAGATGAAAAACAAGAAGTATTAGAAGAAGCTATGATGGAAGGGGAAATGTAATGGCAGAAATTACAGCAGCTATGGTAAAGGACCTGCGCGAAAGCACAGGTGCTGGAATGATGGATTGTAAAAACGCACTTAAAGAGTGTGATGGAGATATGCAAAAAGCGGTTGAATACTTAAGAGAAAAAGGCTTAAGTAAAGCTGCTAAAAAAGCTGATAGGCTAGCAGCTGAAGGTTTAATTGGTGTTAAACTTTCAAATAATTTAGCAAGTTTAGTAGAAATCAATTCAGAAACTGACTTCGTTGCTAAAAATGATAAATTTATAGATTTAGTAAATAAAACAGTTGAGCAAGTTCAAGTTAGTGGAGTTTGCGATGTTGAAAGTTTATTAAATAGCAATATTGATGGGGCTAAATTTGAAGATTATCTAAAAAATCAAATCGCAACTATTGGAGAAAATTTAGTTGTAAGAAGATTTGCTACTTTAAAAGCAAATGATAATGAAGCTTTAAGTGGTTATTTACACACAAATGGTCGTGTAGGTGTTATCGTTAAGGCTAAATTTAATAATGCTGCTAATAAAGCAAAAGTTGAAGAATTTTTAAAACAACTTTGTATGCATATTGCAGCTATGAAACCAAGTGTTTTAAGCTATAAAGATTTAGATAAGGAATTTGTAGAAGCTGAATATAGAGCTTTATGTGCTGAACTTGAAAAAGAAAATGAAGAATTAGTTCGCCTTAAAAAGCCACTTCATAAAATTCCACAATTTGCAAGTAGATTACAAATTACTGATGCAGTTTTAAAGAAAGCTGAAGAAGATATAAAAGCTGAATTAAAAGCTCAAAATAAACCAGAGCAAATTTGGGATAAAATTGTTCCTGGTCAAATGGCTAGATTTATAGCTGATAACTCAATTTTAGATTCTCGCCTTACATTAATGGGACAATTTTATGTAATGGATGATAAAAAAACTATAGAGCAAGTTATTGCTGATAAATCAGCTGAATTAAAAGATGAATTGGTAATTGAAAGCTTCGTAAAATATGAAGTTGGCGAAGGCTTAGAAAAGAAAAACGAAGATTTCGCAGCAGAAGTTGCAGCTCAAATGGGTAATTAATGTTAAAAGCAAGCGGTATTGGTAAAAAATACGATGCCGTTTTATTTAACAATTTAAATTTAACTTTAAATCCGCAACAAACTTTAGCCGTCTTAGGCAAAAGTGGTTGCGGAAAATCTACATTATTGCATATTTTATCAACACTTTTAGCACCTGATAGCGGGGAAGTCTTTTATAAAGATAAGAATATTTATAAACTTAGCGAAGATGAAAGATTATTAATAAGAAGAAATGATTTTGGAATTATTTTTCAGCAGCATTATCTTTTTAAAGGATTTTCAGCTTATGAAAATATTGAATTAGCAAGTGTTTTATCAAATAATAAAATAGATGATGAGATAATTAATTTTTTAGGTATTAAAGAAATTCTAAATAAAAAAGCTAACGAATTAAGTGGCGGAGAGCAACAAAGAGTAAGTATTGCTAGAGTTCTTTGTAAAAAACCTAAAATTATTTTTGCTGATGAGCCAACTGGAAATCTTGACCCAACAAATGCAAAAATAGCTATGAAATTATTAATTGATTATGTTAAATTAAATAATTCAGCCTTATTTTTAATTACTCACGATGAAAATTTAGCTTTAATGTGTGATGATATTTTAAGGATAAATAATGAGTAAGTTAGTTTTTTTAAGTGGAGCTGGTCTTAGTGCACCATCTGGCTTAAGCACTTTTAGAGATAATGATGGTTTGTGGGAACAATATGATTTAGATATAGTTTGTAATTATCAAACTTGGATTAAAAATTTTAATTTAGTTCATGAATTTTATAATAAAAGAAGACTTGAATTAAGAAAAGTTAAACCTAATAAAATGCACGAAAAAATTGCTGAAATATCAAAGCGTTTTGAAGTTATTAATTTTACTCAAAATGTTGATGATTTATTAGAGCGTGCAGGGTGTGAAAATGTAATTCACTTGCACGGAAAATTATTAGAATTACACTGCACTAATTGTAACGATATTACTAAGCTTAATTTAAATGATGATTTGGAATTTAAATTTGAAAATTGTAAAAAATGCCAAAGTAAATTAATTAAACCTAGTGTGGTGTTTTTTGGAGAACAAGCGCCATTTTATACTGATTTATATTCAACATTTTATAATCTTAATGAAGATGATTTGGTGGTTATCATAGGAACAAGTGGTGCAGTTATTAATATAAATTATTTATTAAGGTTTGCAAAATCTAAAAACATATTAATTAATTTAGAAAAAAATAAATATATAAATGAAGCTTTATTTTCTCATATTATTTATAAATCTTGTGATGAATGTATAGATGAATTAGAGCAAATTATTCAAGAATGGAACTCGTAAGATTATTTAGTGAGCAAAACATAGTTTTGTTTATGCTATTACTTGCTAGAATGAGCGGACTTTGCTTGTTTTTTCCATTTTATTCGCATTTACAAATTCCTGTGGTTATTAAGTCTAGTTTTGTTATTATTATGACTTTTTTTTTCTATCCATTAGCACATACTAATATAACGCCAAATTATTTAGTTATTGCTCTTATAACTGAGCTTTTGTTAGGACTTGTTGCAGGTCTTTGTTTGCAGCTTACTTTTACGATTTTACAAATGAGTGGAGAACATATTAGTTTTATTATGGGTTTTTCTATGGCTAGCGTGCTTGATCCAAATACTGGTGCAAATACTCCTATCATTGGTCACTTTATTTCTCTTATTGCATTACTTTTGTTTTTAGCTTATGATGGACATCATTTGGTTTTGTTATTTTGGGCAAAGAGTTTAAATGGTATTGCTTTAGGTGATTTTGCTTTGCATGATGGTTGGTTTAGACAGATAATGAATGAGACTAAAGACATATATTTAATTGGTCTTAGCCTTGCGTTTCCAATAATTGCTATATCAATGCTTAGTGATTTTGTATTTGGTTTGCTTATGAAAACAATGCCACAATTTAACCTTTTAGTGGTAGGCTATCCTATAAAAATAACGATAGCATTTATTGTTTTGATGACAATTTTAGCTACAATCTTGTTTTATTTTAAAGAATTGGTTTTAAAAGTGTTTTTACAACTTGAACTATTTGTAAGTTAGGAAGGTATAATGAATGCAATATTAATTAATAAAAATCCAGCAATTTCAAGATTAATAAGCCTTAGTTTGCAAAAATTAAATATTACTTATAAAGAAATAAATAATTTAGAAGAGCTTGAACCTTGTGATATTATTATAGCTGATAATGAGTGTGAAGTTGATATTAAATTATGTCAACAAATGTCTAAAAAACTAATTCTTATATTAGCAAAAAATGAAACAAGTAATGATGCAATAGTTATTCATAAACCATTTTTACCTACTGATTTTATAGATTTGATAAATAGTTTTAAAGACGAATTAAAAGAAGATTTTAATACTAGCGATTTAGATAATATTGATTTATTAAGTGATGATATTGATTTGGAAGAATTTAAAATAGATAATATCACTGATTTAGATAGTTTAGACTTGAATGATTTTGGTAATAGTTTAGGTTTGGAAACTAAGCTTGATTTAGATAATGCTGATGAATTAAATTCTATAGACGATTTTAACATAGATAATATTGAAGAACTTGATAATTTAAATAACGATGAATTATTGCAAGATTTAGATAGTTCTAATGATTTAACTTCTTTAGATGATGAATTATTGCAAGATTTAGAGAATTTAGATGATGTTGATAATAAATTTAGTGAAGAATTGGATAATATTGAAGAACTTGATAATTTAAATAATGATGAACCATCTCAAGGTTTAGATGATATTAATAATGAATTAGATGAGAATTTAAATACTCTTGATGATTTAAATTCTTTAGATGATGGATTAGATACGAAATTATCTGATTTTAATGAAGATGGGAATTTAAATAATGATGAATTATCACAAGATTTTGATAGTTCTAATGATTTAACTTCTTTAGATGATGAGTTAGCACAAGATTTAGATGATACTAATGATGAGTTAGATGAGAATTTAAATACTCTTGATGATTTAAATTCTTTAGATGATGAATTAGATACGAAATTATCTGATTTTAACGAAGATGAGAATTTAAATAATGATGAATTATCGCAAGATTTGGATACTTTAAGTGATATTGAGAATTTAGATGAATTAAGTAATGCTATTGTTTTAGAAGAAGATTTAAAAACTACGAAAGATATAGATGATTTAGAAGAGAATTTAAATAATGATTTAAATTTAGATGATTTGAATAATATTGATGAATTTTCATTACCTGAAAGTTTTGAAGAATTAAGTAGAGATTATCAAGATTTATTGCAAGATGATATTGATTTTACAAGTTCAAATGATTTAGAAGAAAATATAAACGATAGTTATGAAGATGATAATTTTAAAGAGTTAGAAGATGATTTAAATACAGAAATAACAAATGATTTTGATGTTGTTACGGGTGATTTAGATGTAGCTGAAGATATGAAAGATGATTTTATTGATAGTGGTTTAGAAGAAGAATTTGAAGATGTGAAAGAAGATTTGAATGTTAATAATCATTTAGAAGATATTCAAGATAATGAATTAGGTTCTTTAGCTGCTTTTGATGATATTAAAGATGATATTGAAGATATTCAAGAAATTGTAGGAGATGAAAAAGTGAGTGATTTTGATGATTTAAATGAAATTGAAATTAAAAAAGCGTTAGGGGAGGAAGTTGTAGAATTATTAGACAATAATGAAGATATAAAAGAAAAAAATAATGATTTTACTAATAGTATAGAAGCAAATGTTGATGATGACATTAGTGAAGTTAGCGAAAATGTTACAAAAGCAGTAAATCAAGCTATTATCAATAGCACAAAAGGCACGAAAAATCGTATAAAAGATATAAATATATCAATTAATATAAGTTTTAAAGATTAATTATGGCAGGAATTTTATTAATATCAGGCCCAAGTGGTGCGGGCAAAAGCACACTATTAGAGCGTTTAGCACAAGATTATAATGATTTTTACTTTTCAATATCAGCAACCACTAGAGCTCCTAGAGCAGGAGAAAAAGAGGGTGTAAATTACTATTATTTGACCCACGAAGAATTTGAATTAGGAATTAAAAATGATGAATTTTTAGAGTATGCTAATGTTCATGGGAATTATTATGGAACGCCATTAAAACCAATTTATGACGCTTTAGAAAATGGTAAAAATGTTATTTTAGATATAGATGTTCAAGGCTTTAGAATAGTAAAAGATAAATTAGGTAAAGATTTTTTATCAGTTTTTATAAGTCCTGAGAATGAAAAAGTATTAAAAGAACGCCTTGTTTCTCGTGGCACAGAAAATCCTGATGTAATTGCTAAAAGACTTCATAATGCAACTGCTGAAGTTCAAGCTATTGGAAGATATGATTTTTTTATTATAAATGATGATTTGGAAAAAGCTTATAAAGAGCTTAAATTACTTTACCAAGCAGCAAACTTAAAAGTGTTAAATAAAGACATTAAAAAATTTATTTCAGAATGGAAAAAAGGAGAATAATATGGGAATAGGTAGTGGATGGCACTGGATTATTGTTTTATTAGTAATCATTTTATTATTTGGTGGTAAAAAATTACCAGAACTTGCAAAAGGCTTAGGAAAAGGTATTAAAACATTTAAAAAAGAAATGGCAGATGATACTACTGCAAAGCCTGTGAATGAAATTGATGAATTAGCTGATAATACTAAAAAAACTGAAGCTAATGAAGTAAAAAGCGAGCAAAAAGCCTAATGCTAAAGGAAAGTATTAAAGAGTATTTATCAAAAGTATTAGAATGCGAATTTAGTTTAGAAAGTCCAAAAGATAGAAATTTAGCTCATTTTGCAATGCCTTGCTTTAGCTTTGCAAAAGAGCTTAAATTAGCCCCAAATAAAATTGCAGCAGATTTTGCAGAAAAATTGAAAAATTGTGAGATTTTTAGCAGTGTTGAAGCAGTGAATGCTTATGTCAATTTCAAATTATCAAATGATTTTTTAGATAAATTATGTAAAAATGCTTTAAATAACCCAGAAGATTTTGCAAAAAGTCCTAAAAAAAATTATAAAATCTTGCTTGAATATGTAAGTGCAAATCCTACAGGACCACTTCACATAGGGCACGCAAGGGGTGCTATTTATGGAGATAGTTTAAATAAAATTGCAAAACATTTAGGCTATACATTTGATACAGAATATTATGTAAATGATGCAGGTAATCAAATAGATTTATTAGGCGAAAGCGTTATTTTAGCTATAAGAGATTTTGTTTTAAAAGAAAATGTTGAATATCCTGAAAGCTTTTATGGTGGCGAGTATATGCAAGAACTTGCTAGGATTTTTTATGATAAATTTAAAGATGATTTTATAAATAACAAAACCAAAATAGCAAGTTTAGCTAAAGATGAAGTCTTAAAAGAAATCAAGCAAACTTTAGCAAATGCTAGAATTAAGATTGATAATTATGTAAGCGAAACTGCTTATTATCCAAAGCTTGAAGAAACTTTAGAAAAATTAAAAAAAGCCGAAGCAACATATTTAAAAGATGATAAATTATATTTAGCATCTACAAAATATGGAGATGACTTAGATAGAGTTATCGTGCGTGAAGATGGTAGGGGGACTTACTTAGCAGCTGATATTGTTTATCACGATGATAAATTAAGTAGGGGATATGATAAAGTTATTAATATATGGGGAGCTGATCATCACGGCTACATTGCTCGTGTAAAAGCTGCTATGAGTGCTTTAGGGCACGATGCTAATAATCTTGAAGTAATCCTAGCTCAAATGGTTAATTTGCTAAAAAACGGACAACCTTATAAAATGAGTAAAAGAAAAGGTAATGTAATTTTATTTAGCGATGTTTTAGATGATATTGGCGTAGATGCTTTAAGATATATTTTTATAAGTAAGCGTTGTGATAGTCCGCTTGAGTTTGATGTAGATGAGTTTAAAAAGCAAGATAATTCAAATCCTATTTTTTATATAAACTACGCACACGCAAGAATTCATCAAATATTTGCAAAAGCTAATAAAAACTTTAATGATGTAATTAATGTTAGTTTAAGTAATTTTAAAGATGAAAATGCACTTAATTTATTATTTGATGCTTTAGCTTTAAATGATGTTTTAGAAGACGCTTTTAATAGCAGAACTCTTTCTAAATTATGCGATTATTTAAAACAAATCGCAAGTTCATTTCATAAAATTTATAATGAAACTAGAGTTGTTGGACATGAAAACGAAGAGCAATATTTAAAAATATTTGCTCAAGTTGCTTTATGTATAAAAACAGGTTTTAGCTTAATTGGTATAAATGCAGTAAGTAGAATGGAAAAAGAGTGAGTAAAAAACACAATAAATCCCCAGAGCAAGTAGCTTTGGGGGTAAATAAAATTTATAAAAGTAAAAAAATAGAAAGTTATGTAGTATTAGTAGTTTTAGCATTTTGTTCTTATGCTATTGGTGAATTAAGCTTTTTTAAGAACTTTGGAATATCAGCTTTAATAATTGCCGTAATTTTGGGAGCTGTTATTGGAAATTTCGCACATCATAATGTAAGCTTATTAAAAAAAACAGGTGCTTTAGGAGTATGCACTAAGCAGATTTTAAGACTAGGGATTATTCTTTATGGTTTTAGAATTTCTTTAAGTGATATTGAAAGCATTGGTTTAAGTGGAGTTGGACTTGCTTTTTTTATAGTTTTTTCTACATTTTTTATTGGCTTATTAATAGGAAAATTATTAAAAATAGATTTTTTACAATCAGCATTAATTGCTAGTGGTTCTAGTATTTGTGGAGCTGCTGCTGTTTTAGCTAGTGAGAGTGTGCTAAAAGGTGGTTCGGCAAGAGTTGGTATAGCAGTTTGCACCGTAGTTGTGTATGGTTGTATTGGAATGTTTGTTTATCCATTGGTTCAAAATCTATTTGATTTAGATGGTAGATTATTTGGCTTTTTAGTAGGCGGGACTTTACACGAAGTTGCACACGTTGTAGGAGCAGGTTCTAGTATAGGAGTTGATGGGGCAAATTCAAGTATAGTTATAAAAATGGTAAGAGTTTTAATGCTTGTTCCGTTTTTATTAATGCTTAGTTTTGGATTTAAAAAAGAAGAAAAAAAAGGCAATTTCTTAAATCAAATTCCTTGGTTTGCTTTAGGATTTTTACTAGCTTGTGGCATATCAAGTTTGCCTATTTTAAATACAGAATATGCTTTAAATGTTATAAAGCCTAATATTGCTATTTTTGATACATTTTTATTAAGTTTAGCAATGGTGGCACTTGGAGTAAATATTAGAAAGGATATGTTAAGCAAAGCTGGTCTTAAGCCATTTATTATGGCAGCAATTTTATGCGTATGGTTAGTGGTTGCAGCTTATGTTTATATAAAGGTGTTTTGTTAATGAGAGCAGAATGGCAAAAATGTGAATATATATTATTAGCATTACCTCATAAAGATAGTGATTGGTCGCCTTATTTAAATGAGATTTTAAATTCTTATTTAGAATTTGCAAAAGCTATTACAAATCATTGTAAGGTGCTTTTAGTTCATCACGAAAGTGCAAATCTTGATGAGTTTAAAAAGTTAAATAATATAGAGTTTTATTGTTTTAATACTAATGATACTTGGATTAGAGATTTTGGTCCAATTGATAATAATTTGGATTTTGTTTTTAATGCTTGGGGGAATAAATTTAGTTCTAATTTAGACAATGCTTTTAATGAAAATTTGTTTAAAAATTATCTTAAAAAAGACCTAAATAAAATTGATTTTATTTTAGAAGGTGGTAGCATTGATACTAATGGCAAGGTATTATTGACAACTACTGAATGTTTATTAAACGATAATAGAAATCAACAAAGCAAAGAAGAAATAGAAAATACACTTAAAAAATATTTAAAAGTTCAAGAAGTTTTATGGCTTGAAAATGGTGTAATTATAGGTGATGATACGGATTCTCATGTGGATACTTTAGCTAGATTTATTGATGAAAATACTATCGCTTATAGTTCTTGCGAAGATGAAAATGATGAAAATTACGCTAGTTTAAAAGCCTTAGAAGATGAGCTTAAAAAAACTAAATATAATCTAATCTCACTACCAATCCCTAGCCCAAAACATTATAATGGCAAAAGATTAGGCTGCACTTATGCTAATTTTGTGTTTGTAAATGACGCTTTAATAGTGCCTTGTTATGATGATAAAAATGATGAATTAGTAAGACAAAAATTACAAAAAGCTTTACCTAATCATAAAATTATTTTAGTAAATGCCTTAGTCTTCGTAAGGCAAAATGGTTCATTACATTGTTCTTGTATGAATATATTTGAAGAATAATTTTATTTTCATAATTACTCTTTTTAATTAATTTTTTAATTTATAATAAAATTTTTATTTTAAAAACAAGGGGTAATTATGAAAAATATTTTAGATTTAGTAGGCAATACACCAGTAGTTAAACTCAATGCTTTAACAAATGATAAGATGGCTCAAGTTTATGTAAAACTTGAGAAATTTAATTTAAGTGGTAGTGTAAAAGATAGAGCTGCTTTAGCTATGATAGAAGAAGCTAAATTACAAGGAAAATTAAATTCTAATTCAATCATTTTAGAGCCAACTAGTGGAAATACAGGTATTTCTTTAGCGTTGATTGCTAGATTAATGGGCTATAAAGCTTGCATAGTAATGCCTGATACTATGAGTAAAGAAAGGCGAGATTTAATAAAAACTTTCGGAGCTGATTTAATTCTTACGAGTGGAAAAGATGGTATGAAAGGTGCTATTAATAAAGCTTTAGAATTAGCAAAGAGTGATAATAGATATATAATCTTACAACAATTTGAAAATCCAGCAAATACAAAAGCGCATTATACGAAAACAGCAGAAGAAATCATAAAAGAATTTAAAACTCTTGATTATTTTGTAGCAGGAGTAGGCACAGGCGGGACTATTAGTGGTGCTGGTAAGAGATTAAAAGAGCATTTTAAAGATATTAAAGTAATAGCAATAGAGCCAGAGCAATCTCCAATGCTTAGTAAAAATACAGCAGGAGCGCATAAAATTCAAGGAATAGGGGCTGGATTTGTTCCTGCTATTTATAATGCTAGTGTGGTTGATGATATTGTTTGTGTAGATGAAGCTGATGCAATTAATATGGTAAGATTATTAGCTAGTAAAGAAGGATTATTATTAGGAATTTCATCTGGTGCTAGTATATTTGCAGCCTTAGAGTTGGCAAAAACTTTACCAAATGATAAAAAGATTTTAGCAATAGCTCCTGATGGCGGAGAAAAATATATTTCTATGGGGATTTTTGATGTTTGATAATTTAAAATATGATTTAGAAAATATTTTAAAAAACGACCCAGCAGCAAGAAATAAATTAGAAGTTTTTTTATTATATCCTGGTGTACATTCTGTGTTGTTTCATCGTTTAGCGCATTTTATGTATAAGAAAAAATTATTTTTTATAGCTAGATTTATATCTCAATTTTCAAGATTTTTAACAGGTATAGAAATACATCCAGGAGCAATAATTGGCAAAGGCTTATTTATTGACCACGGAATGGGAGTTGTGATTGGAGAAACGACTATTATAGGAGATAATGTTACTATTTATCACGGGGTTACTTTAGGTGGCACAGGTAAAGTTAGTGGTAAAAGACATCCTAGTATTGAAGATGGAGTAATAATTGGAGCAGGTGCTACTATCTTAGGCAATATCACAATTGGTAAAAATGCAAAAATCGGTGCGAATGCTACTATTTTAAAAAATGTATCGCCAAATACAACAATGGTAGGAACTATAGGAAAGGAAATAATCAAGAATATAAAATAACTAGAATTTGATAATATCTTGAAAACTTATAAGGATAAAAATATGTTAAAAATTGGTTTAGTATCACAAAAATATAGCGAAAATATGAGAGAAATCACAAAAGCAAAGATTAAAAATGTTGCTAAAAAAGGTGCAAAATTAGTAATTTTACAAGAATTACACCAAAGTGCTTATTTTTGCCAAGTGCAAAATACTAATAATTTTGACCTAGCTAGTGATTATGAAAATGATTTGATTTTTTGGAGCGAAGTAGCAAAAGATAATAATATCGTATTAGTTACATCTTTATATGAAAAACGCCTAGAAGGTTTATATCACAATACCGCTATAGTTTATGAGAGTGATGGAAGCATTGCAGGAAAATATCGTAAAATGCACATACCTGATGATCCGCATTTTTATGAGAAATTTTATTTTACTCCAGGTGATTTAGGTTTTCGTGCGATTGATACAAGCGTAGGAAAATTAGGAGTTTTAGTATGTTGGGATCAGTGGTATCCTGAAGCTGCAAGACTTATGGCTTTAGATGGAGCACAGATTTTAATATATCCTACAGCTATTGGTTGGCTTTATGAAAACGGCGTTAGCGATGATAGTGAAACTATGCAAGACCAATTAAATGCGTGGCTAGGTGTTCAAAGAGGACACGCAATAGCTAATTGTTTGCCTGTTGTGGGGGTAAATCGTGTTGGTTTTGAAGATGTAAGTCTTAGTGGCGAAAGCAGCATTACTCAAAATGAGAAAAAACATTTTATAAATAACAATGAAACTACTAAAAATGGTATTGATTTTTGGGGTAATAGTTTTGTATATGATGCACAAGGTAAAGAGCTATTTAGAAGCAATGAAAGCGAAGAGCTTGAAGTAGTAGTTGCTATAGATATGAAAAAATGCGAACAAATAAGACGCTGGTGGCCGTTTTTAAGAGATAGAAGAATAGAACATTATTCTAATCTAACAAAAAGAGCTATAAAAGAATAAATCATTTTGGAATTTAATTAGGAATTAGCATCAAGCTAATTTCTAATTGCTAGGATATTTTATGGCTTTTAAAAACGCAATTATTGATGATAGACTAGATAAAAAATACTCACTTTCTTATATCTACGGAGAACATACTAATAGTTGGTATGGCAGACAACATCATAAATTTCCTTATGATTGGTATATTGTAATAGATGAAGAATTAGACTGCTGGTTTATGAATTGTATGTATTTTGATGACCCTGAGCTAGACCATGCAAAGCTTAATAAATCTTTGTGGATTTTATATTATAAAGGCGAACATATAAGGATAATTTTAGATTATGATATCAAACAAGAGATTGATAATGTAGTTTATAATAGAGTTTATAAAATTCTTTCTATAAAAGATAATAAAACATTAAGTGAAAAAGAAATAATAGCCTTATTAAGAGAAATATTAGCTGTTTATAAATGGAATGGAAGCTTAAATAATGATAAAGAATTTAAAGCATATATAATAGATGAAGTGTTTGAAGATATTTTGTAAAAAAAATTAAATCATTTTAAAAATATAAAGGATAAAAATGTTTTATAAAGAATGTGAGCTTTGCTCTTGTAAGATTTCAAAATTAAAATTATATACCTATAAAAAGGATTTAGGAATTTATACTTTAAAATGTCCTAATTGCAATGCTTCTTATGGATTGAAACTTAAAGTATATTTTGTAATGATTTATGCTATTTTGAATGAGATTTTAGGATGGACTGCGTTTTTGCTACCATTTTTTTGTGTGTTTTTATGCAGTGATTTTGTGAGTAAGAATGTTGCTTTTTTAATCTTTGTATGGCTTGTATCTTTTTTAGGTATTGGGCTTTTTGTGGTAATACTTGAGCATTATTTAAATTTATTTATATTTTCTAAATTTGTTTTAATTGATGATAATGAGAAGTTAGAAGTTAAAAAAACTAGATTAATTAAATTAAAAGATTTTTTCATAAAGCTTATAAAAAGATGAAAATATTTTATAAAGAATGCGAGTTTTGCTCTTATAATATTTCAAAGCTAAAATCATTTTCTTATAAAAAAGACTTAGGTATTCATACCTTGCAATGTCCTAATTGCAAGGCTTTATATATTTTAAAAGGCAAAATATCAAGATTAAAAATTAGCGAAATGATAAATATTATTTTTGGTGTGTTAGATTTTAGTATTGCATTTTTGATAGCTAGGGCTTTTGTTTATGATAATATTTTAATTTTTATAATTTTGTTTTTCTTAGTTTTTGTGATTTTATCTTTTATATTCTCTATTAT
>NZ_JAHCZC010000046.1:0-14359 GCF_018501135.1 Campylobacter sp. 2018MI13
ATAATTAGGGCTTTTAAATCTTAAACAAAAATAAATTTTAGAAAATGCCAAGCAAAAATTCACAAAAACCCATAAAATTAAAATATTTAAGCTGATTTTAAGCCTAAAACTAGGTAAATGCGAAATGATAAAATGGGGTTTAGAGTGATATTTCTTGTTTTAAATTCCATAAATTGAAAATATTGAAAAATATAGAATTTAAATAAGAATTTTAACTTTTAATTTATTTAGATAGTCATAGATTTATAGACTAAAAATGATTATGATGGTTTAAAAAAAGGAGATTAAATGCTTTATATAGTTTGTTATGATATAAATTCTAATAAAACTCGTAAGATAATCCACGATACTTTATTAAGCTGTGGTGAGAGAATAAATTTAAGTGTATTTGAATTAAATATAAGCTGTGATAGATTAAATAAACTTATAAAATATTTCAAATCCCTAATCAATCCTAAAACAGATATAATCAAAATATATCCAGTCAAAATGCAAATACCAAGTCATACAATAGGTAAAATCGTAGATAATTTCAATATTATTTAGCAAATATTAGGACAAAAACCTTTGTATTTTGTATTTGTTGTGATTGCTGTTTTTAGTTTTTTTAATTGTTTTTGTATTATTTCATCTATGCTTAGATTTTTGCCTTCATAATATAATGTATCTAAAAGTCTTTTAGCAAACATTTTGCCAAGCTTAGCTTTAAGTTCGCTGTTTAATTCGTTACTAGCATTAGGACGATGAGAAAACCACGCAAATACAATCATATCTACAACATACACTCTAAATTCTTCAATAAAATCATATACAAGACTAGTGTTTTTATCATTATTTGAATGGAATAATCCTAAATATGGATTTATATTGATATCTATCATAAGTTTTTGAATTTTGTTATAAAGTATGGCGTAAAGATAATTTAGGCTCATATTGATAATGTCTTTTGCTCCTTTTTTATGGCGTTTTATAAAACCATAATCATTAAATCTTTTTGTAAATACATCAAAATACCATAGAGCAACTTTTCCTTCAATAGTTAGTAACTCTTGAGTGTTTTTGGCTTGTTTGATTTTTGATATATATTCTTTCATATTTGAGATATTGTTTTTATAGGTTTTGTGATATTTATCCATTCTTTTTATGAAATTACATTGATTTTTGCATTTTGCTAGTATTATTTGCTTTGATAATTCTAATTTAAATTCATCACTTAGTTTTGCTTGTAGTAACAATGTTTTGCTTGAGCTTTGGTTTTTATACAAGCTTATACTATCTAAGGCTTGATTTATAAATGTTATTTGGATTTTATATAAAGCCGCTAAAAATAATACATCTGATTTTATTGTTATCGTTGTATTTATTATAATTGATTTTAGTTTGCTTGGATGGATTTTGCTTATAGTTTCTTTATTATCTTTTATGCTTATAAATTCATTATCTTTAACCAAGCTAAGATTTGCTTTGTTTATATGCAAGACTTGTTTTGATGTTTTTTGTGAATTATTCATAATTTTCTCTTTTTGGATTTAAATATATCTAAGTTTTAGCTTTAAATATTAACAATCAATAAAGGCTTATTTGCAATAAAATTATTATAATTCTTATTGCAAATTCCTTTTTTTATTTGCTATTTCATTAAATAAATTTCAAATGATGAATGATAATATCTGATTATTTTTAAATAAGGTGGTGTGGTGAGATATGTGAAATTAAGTGTAAAAGGCATAAATATTAAGCCTAAAAATGAGTTTAATGGCTCGGCTGTTCGGGGGACTTTGGGTTGGGCGTTAAAAAGGGTTGATGAGAATATCTTTGAGATGTTTTTTAATAAAGACAACGCAAGTTCAAAATACCGCTTAGAAATTGATTTTAATTCTTATGATTTTAGTATTTATCTTTTTAATGATTATATAAAATATACCCCTTATTTTGCTTTGGCTATGGAGCAAATGAGAGCTTTAGGGCTTGGAGTAGATAGACAAAAATATGATTATGAAAAGATATTTTTAAACGATGAGCCTTTTATGAGTAATAAAGGTGAATTATTAAATAAAGATATAAAAAGTATTGAAATAATCCCGCAAAATTCCTATAAAAATATAAAAGTGATTTTCAAAACCCCGTTTATGATAAATGATAAAAGCACAGATTTTAACCCACTTAGCTTTTTTATCTCGTTAAAACGCCGTTTTAATGAAATAAATGGCATAAACGAAAGAGTGTTTTTTGATGATAATTTTTCTTTTAGTCAAAGATTAATGGACTATAAATTATTAAGATACTCAAATAATCAAGGCAAAAAAATGAATTTTTATGCAAAAATTGGCGAAATTGATTTTTATAACCTTAGTGATGAGTGCGTGAGATTGCTTGAGATTGCAAGGCTTGTAGGGGTCGGAAAACATACGGCTTTTGGTTTTGGCAAAATTGATTTAGAAAGGATAGAAAATGAGTGATTATCTAGTTTTAATTGATATAGCGGCTAAACAAGAATATATTTTTAGCTCAAATAAACTTAAAGATATGATAGGTGCTAGTGAGATAATAGCCCTTGCGAGTGATGTTGAAAAAATAAAAGAAAATTGTAAGGAATTTAATTTTGAGATAAGCAAGATAAAGGATTGTTTTAGTGGTGGCGGGAATGCTTATTTGTTTTTTGATGAGCTTGAAATTGCAAGAGAATTTATAGAAAAATACAGCCTATATTTACTTAAAACTTATCCTAGTTTAGTGCCTTATCTAGTGCCTTACAAAATGAGTGGGGATTATCAAAAAGATATCGCTGGTGCTAAAGATGAGTTAGATAATATTAGAAACAGCTTTTATCCACTTACGCATTCATTAAATATTGGCTTTGAAAGATTATGCCCTAGCTCAAATATCGGTGTAAATGAGAGTGGGGAGTTTAGCAACGCAACAGCTAGTAAAAGGAATATGGTAGAAAATGCTAAAAGATTTGATAAGTATTTAGCTAATAAAGGATATGAATTTAGCAATGAATTAGATGATATTTATATTCATAATAATGCCTTTATAAGCGTGGTACATTGCGATATCAATACACTTGGCGAAAAGGTAAAAAAGCTTGATAGTAAAGAAAAATCTAAAGAATTTTCTAAACAAATTGATGAAATTATGCAAGAAGCCTTTGAGAAAATGATAGATAAGCTAATTAATCACTTAGATAATGATGGTTTTGAGTTTAAAGATATAAAAATCACTAAAGATGATTTTAAAAAAGAAAATAAATATTATCTACCTATTAGACCGATTATTTTAAACGGAGATGATTTTACTTTTGTTAGTGAAGGTAGGCTTGGGGTTTGGCTTAGTAAGACTTTTATAAAAGAGCTTGAAAATGCTTCTAAAAAATATTTTGATAGTCTTTATGCAAGTGTAGGGATAGTAATATGCAAGGCTAAAACGCCGTTTAGTAGGGCGTATCAGCTTAGCGAAGAGCTAACAAGTAAGGCAAAAGCACTAGCAAAAAAGGATAATTCTAAATCAAGCCTAGCATTTTTAATCCTTTCAAATCAAGTAAAATCAGGATTAAATTACCTTGAAAAGACTTATACAAGCGAGAGATTAAGTGGCGAGAATAAATACATAAACCACGAAGGCTATTTTATAAATAAAAACGAAAAATGCAAACATTATGATTTTGATGACCTTTTAAAGCTTGTTAAGATTTTAAACAAAATGGCAAGGTCTAAGATGATGAAGATTAGGGATTTACTTTATTATAGCGATAAAGAAAGTCTTAAAAAATACATTGAGATTTATTGTGAAAACGATGAGTTTAATGCTAGTGATTTGCTAGATGGCGATGAGATAAAACACAAAAATATGCTACTAGATGCGATAGAACTAAGTGCGTTTTATCCACAAAAGGACGGACAATGATATTAAAAATTACACTTTTAAGTAATACGATAATTACAAATGGCAACGGCGATGCTTTAATAGATTTGGATTGCGATTATAATGAATACGGCTTGCCATATATCAGTGCAAAACGCCTAAAGGGAATGCTAAAAGATAGTGCAAATGAGCTTGTTTCTATGGGGCAAGATATAAATGTGCTTAGGCTTTTTGGCGATGAAAACAACGAAGGCATTATAAAACTAAGCGATGCGAGATTGCAAGATTATGATATTTTAGAAAAATTATCAAATGATTTTAAGCCAGATTTGTTTAAAAACTCTTTTTCAGTAGTGCTAAGTCAAACTAGCTTAGATGAGCGTGGAGTAGCTAAAAAAGGAAGTTTAAGACGCTTTAGGGCTTATGATAAAGGGCTTATATTTGAAAGCGAGATTGATGAGAATTTCAAACAGGAATTTCAAAAAGACTTAGAACTAATTTGCCTAAATCTTCGTTATATAGGGCATAAAAGAACTAGAGGTTTTGGTAAAGTAAAATGCGAAATAATAAAAAATAAAAAAATCAATGAAATATCTAAAAAAAGTGGGGATATTATGGTCTTTACTTTGCTTGATGATGTGGTGCTTACAAATCTTAGTGGCGATGAAAATACCATTGATACTAAGGAATATTTGAGTGCTAGTGCGATTAAAGGTGCTTTTAAAAAGCTTGGGGTGGAGTATTCTAAGCCACAAAATGCTTATTTTTATGATGATAAGAATATTTTTTATCCAGCACCGATGAACCTTAAAAAACTTAAATATGCACAAGAAAATTTGAAAATTTACACAGAAATTGATGAAGAAAAAGAAAAAGAAGAGCTAAAGAAAAATAATGATTTTAAAATAGAGAAAAAATCAAGCATAGGTGGATATGTTTGTATAAAGAATAGTATTTTAAGTAAAGCAAAAATAAGCACTATCAACAAAACCCATGTAAGCTTAGCTGATAAAGAAAATATGAGTCTTACCGAGCTTGAAAAATATGAAAGTGAAGGCAAATATAAAAACAAAATCTTCTCATACACAGCAATTAGCAAGGGGCAACAATTTGCTATAAAGCTAATGGATGAAGAGAATTTTAGCGAACTTGATGGCAAGGTTTTAAGACTTGGCAAAAGTGCAAATTCTCAATATGGTAGGGTAAAAATCAGCTTTGAGAGTTCAAGCAATAAAGAAAGTAATTTTAATAATGAGTTTTATCTAGTGGCAATTAGTCCGGTATTATTAAGAAACGAAATTGGCGGATTTGAACCTAGTCTTGACGCACTTAAAAACGAACTAGAAAAACAAGGATTAAAGCTAGAAAAAATCGTAATTTCAAGATATGAAAAAGCACAATTTTATAACAATTCTTACAAGTGTAAAACCCCACAAGTAATGGGATTTAGCATAGGTAGTGTGTTTAAAGTTAGTGGGAATTTAAATCAGGAATTAGTGCAACTTAAAACTCAAGATGAATTTGGTTTTGGGTGGCTTAAAGCTTATAAAAGTTTTGATAATTTAGAGTTGAAAAGTGATAAAAAAGATAATGAAACAAATCAAAATTCTAAAAATAAACTAGAAAAACCAAAACTAAGTGATGATGAGCTTAAGAACATAGAGCCAACACTTAAAAATATCTTAAAAAAAGACCTAGAACAAAGAGTATTTTTAAGCAATGAGTATAAAAACTATGAAATTCAATATCCAGAATGTAAAAATCGTAGTAAAGATAAAATGACAAAAAGCGAATTAGCAAGAATTGAAAAGGTTTTAAATATTATAGGATTTGATAACGAAAAATCTATAATAGATTTGTTTAAAAAAGAGTTTAAGCCCAAGCAAAATGGAAAACAAAATGAATTTTTAGACAAAATGGAAAGAAATAAAAAAGGACTTAATTTAAGCGGTATTGATATTGAAAAATTTAAATTACCAAATTATGACAAATACTATGATAAAGAGTATTTGTTTTATTTAAAAATTAAAACACTTATAAGCAAACTCAAACAAGCTAGAAAGGAGACAAAATGAGCCAAGAAGTGCATAAAAAATTAATAAAAAAGATATTTTATAAAGGAACTTTAGTAAATAAAACAGCTTTTAAAATAGGCTCAAGTGAAGGCGATTTCATAGATAGCATGTGTTTAAAGGATAAATCTGATAAGCCTTATATTAGCGCTACAAGTCTAGCTGGAGTGCTAAAAAGTGAGCTTGGCGAGTGTCTTTTGCTAGGAACTGAAAATAATAAAAAGAGTGAAAAAAGTAGACTTATTTTAAATGATTGTTATTTAGATGAGAGAAGTAATTATCAAGTTAATATTAGAAATGGCATAAGGATAGTTTCTACAACAAATATAGCAGAAGATACAGCATTGTTTGATTATGAAGTTATTTCAGCTGGTTCGGATTTTGTTTTTGAAAGTGAAATTAACATTTATGAAAATGATAATTTAGATGATGATATAAAAGCTTATGAAGATATCTTACAAAGTGAAATAAATATAGGTGCTAAAACAATGTCAGGTCTTGGTAGATTTGCTTTTAAAGATACTGAAAATAACAAATTAGAGCTTAAAAAATACGAGTTTTTATTTCCAAATGATTTTGAAAAATATAAGGATTTCTTAAACAATAGCGAAAATGCACAATGTCAAATTCTAGAAAAACAAGACAAAAAACTAGGATTTATAATAAAAATTGATTTGGATATCACAAACTCACTTTTAATTGGTAGTGTAAATAACTATGATGAAAATGCAAAAGTAGCTAGTCTTAAAGAAAATGACAAATTTATAGCAAGCGGGACAAGCTTTAAAGGTGCTATTAAAAATCAAGCTTTAAAAATAGCAAATACTTTTAATTTAGGCGATGATTTTATAGATGAGCTTTTTGGTTACGCAGTAGATAAAAATACTGATACTAAAAAAGCAGGCGATACTCAAAAATCAAGAGTTAGGGTTGGTGAAAGTGAAATTAAAAACGTCATGGAAAAACTTCATCAAAGAAATAAAATAGATAGATTTAGTGGGGCGACCATTGATGGAGCATTGTTTGATGCTAAGGTTATTTATGATGGCAAAATCAATCTAAGTATAGAGCTAAAAAACCCAAGCCCTAAAGAAAAAGCATTAATGCTTTTTGTAGCAAGGGATTTGTGTGCTGGATTTTTAGCCGTTGGTGGTGGTAAAAATGTTGGTCGTGGGGTGTTTAGTGGTAAGTTTAGCGCTTATGAAAACGGCAAAGAGTTAAAGTCAAACGAGATGAGTGAGATAGCTAAGGAGTTGCTAAAATGAAAGAGCTTTTAAAAGATTTTGATAATGCAAAAATCATCGCATGGACAAAGGATAAAATGCTATTTGGTAAGGTAAAAAACGGCGAAATGGAATTTCAATCAGGAATTAGTACTTTAAATAAAGATGAGATTTTAGAATTTCGTGCATTTGATGGGGTTAAAGAGCTTTATTTTTGGGGTGATAATTCAAGGCTTTATGAATTTAAAGGTGATGAAATAAATAGTACAACAATAATGTTAGGCAAAGTTGTGGATTGTGAAAATGGCTGGAGCAAGGTAGATGATGGTAGGGGTGGGAAGTTTTATTTGCCACTTGAAAGGCAAAAGGACAATGAAATCATCATAGAAAAATACGACATTATAGGTTATCACGAAGACACAAATCAAGCTTATATAAAAGGCTATGTAATAAAGGAGATAAGATGAATAATCCGTTTGGAGATTTTTTTGCAAATAATGGAACAAATAAACAAAAAGAAATAGCTAAAAGAAATAACCAAGAAAAGCAAACAAAAGAAAAAGCACAAGAAAAGGCTAATTTTAATAATCATAAAAAACAATCAGGTGGCACTAAAAGTGAAGGTGGAATTGTTGGCAAGGCTACAGCTTCATACAATTTCATTCCCTTAAATCATAAAAATGAGTTTGCTAAGTTTAAAAAACCTGATGATTTTGACAATTTTAATGGAATTAGTGGGGAAATAAACCTAACAATAACCACAAAAACACCATTTTTTATAGGTGATGAACAAAAACAAGGAGAAGTTAAAAAATTCTTTAGTATAGATGGAGTAACTCCAAAAATACCAGGTTCAAACCTAAGAGGAATGATAAGAAATCTTGTAGAAATCGTAAGTTATGGCAAATTTGAAAATACAAATCTAACTACTTTTTATTATAGAAATATGGCAGGTAAAGGTGAAAGCACGCTTAAAGCTGAATATGCAAGAATAATGTCAAGCAAAGATAAAGATGGGGTGCCAAGACCTAACGCTAAGTTTGGGTATTTTGTAAAAGAGGGCGAGAGAAAATACGCTATTTATAAAGCTACAAAAGAACAAGCATATAAATGTAGTATTTATAAAGATAACCATCTAAAAGGATTGAGTGAATTAGAAAAGCACCCAAATGCTTTAAAGTTATGCCAAGAAATAGCAGATAAAAGTATGGAAATTAACTTGGTTGGTGATAAATATATAGTTTATACAGGAGTTACAACGGCAAAAATTAATCATAGCAAAAATATTAAAAGTGCTAAAAAAACATATTTTAAATTCAAAAAACTAAGCAAAGATGAGTTAAAGGCTTTGGATAAAATAAGTCTTGATTATGAGCTTATAGAGCTTTACGAAGCTGATAATAAAAGACAGCCACAAAGGGATAAAAAGTTTTTAAACCTTGTAAAGCTTGCAAATGATTATGAAAAATACCCAAACGGAGTTCCGTGCTTTTTTGTTGAACATGAAAGAGCAGGGATAAAATATGTATTTTTTGGTCATACACCGTATTTTAGAATACCTTATTTTAAAAGCGTAAAAGAGCATATACCTGAGTATGAATTTGGTGAAAATGATTTTGATTTAACAGAATGTATTTTTGGTAAAGAAAGCGAATTTGCTTCTAGGGTATTCTTTGAAGATGCAAATCTAACAAGTGATTTAAAAGATATTTTTCAAAAAGAAACAAGAACTCAAAATTTGCAAGGTCCAAAACCAACTTCTTATAATATGTATTTAGAAAATAGCTTAAAATCTAAAGTTAGTAGCGTTAAACATTATAATGATGATGTAATGTTAAGAGGCTATAAAATGTATCACCATAAAGATATAAAAAATGAAAAGGATTATGAATTTATTCCAGATCAACAACGCCCAGATAATGAAAAAATGAAAAATGTTATAAGAGCTATAAAAAGTGGTGTTAATTTTAAAGGTAAAATCAGATTTTCTAATCTAAAAGATTATGAATTAGGTGCTTTAATGTTTGTTTTGAACTTGCCTAAAAATTGTTTTCATAAGTTTGGCGGAGCTAAACCACTTGGGCTTGGAAGTGTTGAAATAAATGCTAAATTAAGCGTGTATGATATAACTAAAAGTTATGAGAATTTGTTTTCAGATAATGGCATATGTGAGCTAAGTTTAATCAACGAGCAAAAAGACTATATAAAGGCGTTTGAAAGCAAGATTTTGGAGCAAATTGGTTCAAAAAATAATAGCTTATGGGAAGAGCCGAGACTAAAAGAGCTAGAAATAATGCTTAATTATGAAAAATCAAAAAATATTGATATTAGATATATGGATATTAACGATTTTAAGCATAAAGATAAGGTTTTGCCACTCCCTAGTGAATTAATAACAAAGCAGGGTTAAAAGCCTTGCAAAAGGTGTAAAAATGAGTGAAATAAAAATACCTCCTAGAAAAGGACTTCAAATTGTAAAGAAAAGTGTTGATAAAAAGGAAAATAAAATGCAATGTGAAAATACGCAAAACCCTCAAAGCGCAGAGCAAACCAACGAAAATTTACCATTACAAGGCAAAACCAAAATAAAAATCATTAGTTTTTTAGGTATGACAAATACTTATAAAGATGTAGAAGATTTTCAAATAAAAAGCAAAGAAGATATAAATACAAAAGGACTAAAACAAACAAAACAAGCACAATATATTCTAACAAGCGATTTTTATAAGGTTTTTGAAGTAGAAAAAGATACGATTAAGCTTGATATGTGGAGTGCTACGGAGTGTTTGCTTAAAGAATTTAATAACGATAATTTTGACTTTACACTATACGGTACAAAATTATCAAATAAAAAGCAAAGCCCAATTTATGGTGATAAAATTACCCCAAAAGAGTTTGATCAGAAAGAATATTCTAAATTTTTAGGGGATTTGATAAATGATTTAAAAAATGATTTTAGTTCAAATAAGTATAAAAAAATCATAATAGATATTACCCACGGCTTTAGAGACAATACGATTTTAGCTATTTTTGCAGGGCTTATTCAAGCTAATATTAATAAAGATTTTAAGATAAATTTCATCGTGGCAAAGGAGATAATCCAACAACAAGAATATGAATTTATAAGCCTTGATGAATATGTTGAAAATATGGTTATGTCAAATGTCTTAAGCACTTTTAAACAATGCTTAAAAGTGCCTAATTATAACCTTGATAATCCGCTTTATTTAGCTTTAAAAGGTTTTAGTGACGCGCTTTTTAAAAATCAAATTCAAGATATAAATAAAAATTTAAAAAATCTTTTTTATTACGAAAGAAATCCATTGCAAAGTCTTTTAAATTTGCAACCTTTAATAAATGAGATAATGCTTGAATTACAAGGCTTAAATAAAGTAAATATCAAGTCAGCAGGTAATGGTAAAATTAAGCCTAAAAGAGCTTTTTATTATGAATTAGCTGTGCTTTATAAAAAACACGATTATTTTTTAAATTGCGTTCAGTTTTTACTTGAATCTATATATTTACATATTTTTAATGAGTTTAAACAACAACTAGATAGGGCTAAATACGAATATTGTTATTCTGAATATAAAGCAATTAGAAATTTTTTACTTAGTTTTGAAGAAACTAAGCCAAATGTAAATCAAAATAATCACAGATATACTAAGTATAAAAACACTTTTCCTGATGATATAAAATTATTTAATTCTGTGATTAATTTAACTAGAAAAATAGCTGATTTAAGGAATAGAATGTCTCATTGTGATGCCTTTAGCGATGATTATGAAAACAATTATAAAACTAGAATAGAAGAATTTTTTAATTCTTATGATGAAATATTTAATAATTTAAATTTTAGTCAAGAATTAAAAGATAAATTGATTTTAGACATAAAGGCAAAAGCAAAATGATTGCTATGCACTTATTTTTTTCACACAAATTAAGCGATGAGCAAATAAACGACGCTAAAACTAGCCTAAAAATAGTAGAATTTAAAGCCTTGCCAAAGGATTTGCAAACTAAGTTTTCCAATGTCCCGCCAGAGCTTGATAACTTAGATGATTATGCAAGAGATTTTTATGAATATATCGATGAAAGCACCAAAAAAGGTGATTATGTGCTTATTAGTGGGGATTTTGGCTTGTGTTTTAAACTTATAAATTACGCTAAATCAAAAGCTTTAAAACCCATTTATTCCACTACAAAAAGAGAAGTTTTAAAAGATGAAAATGGTATAAAACAAAGCGTTTTTAAACATATAAGGTTTAGGGAATTTTAAAAAATTATATTTTATTATGGGTATTTTATAAGTCAATGAATTGTATAAAATAATTTATTGATTTATATAATATTTGTATTGTTTGGTATAAATTTTATTATTTTAATTACGATATAAGCTAGTAATCTCATAACATATTTAAGACCTTTTTAGCGGCTTTTACACCTTCATGCCATAATTTATGTCTTTTTAATACATATTTAGCATCAATTTTTCCACCAAACATAGCACCTAAAAGTGCTCTATTAGTCTTAAAAACAAAAGCAAATAAATGTATAAATATCCAAAAAATTATTAAAAACATTCCAATATTATGTAGTAATGCTATTAAAAATATAGAGTTTTCACTAATTGAAATTCCTGCTAAATTTTTATAAGTTTTAATAAGCCCTGTAATAATTAAAACAGCCATAATAATTACAAGTCCTAAATACGCAAGGCGTTGTTCTGGTAGGTATTTTTCGCAAGGTTCTTCTTCTTTGTTAAAAATTATTGCATAGATTAATTTTATGCTTTTTTTAATATCACCTTTTTTTGGAAGTATTGAAAAATCTTTGCGTAAAATATAATATGTAATATGCAAAAATACAAAAAATATCAAGCTAATACTAAAAATATAATGAACCATCAAACTAATATAATAATCCACACTCCAAGACATTAAAGGTAGTTTATAAATCATATATCTTTTTGCGACAGGCATTTGTAAAATACCACTAAAAATCAACGCAAAAACACTAATCATTATTTCTAAATGAGTTATTTGATTAAATATACTTTGTCTTTTAATTTTCATTTTTTTTCCTTAGTAAAACACCTGCTAAAACACCTGCAATCGGGCTTAATAAAACACTTTTAATAATTTTGTCATTACTGGTTATTTTGTTATTTATATCTACTTTCATATGTGCTATTCCTTGGGTGTTGTTTGCGTGTTTTTTGCTTATTGCTTCTTGAATTTTTTCAAACGAAATCGGTGATACATAAAAAGTCGCAGTTCCGCCGTTTTGTTTATCTCCGTAAATATATGTGCCATCATCTTTGGCTAAATCTTTATATTCTTGTGCCTTTTTTAGGGCTAGTAATTTTATTTTTTCCTTATTTGCATATATCATTGCGTTTTTAGGACAAGCACTCACACAAGCAGGAATGCTAATATCAGCACATAAATCGCATTTATACATAACCCCACCACCTGCTAATTTAGGTGCTATGTTAAGATAAACTCCAACTCCTGCTTGTCGTTGTGGTATGTGCCAAGGGCAAACATCTTTACATTTTGCTCCACCAAAACAAACATTAGGATTAATCTTAACCGCTGAATTATCTTTGCTAATTGTTCCAAAAGGACATATTTTAAGGCAAGTTGGGTCATCACAATGCATACAATGTCTTGGGATATTTATATTTTTATTATCTATGTTTAATTTTTCAACATAGATGAAATTATAAGGATTTAGCCTATTAATCTCATCTTTTTTGTCTTGATAATCTTCGTAAAATTTTTGTGGATAATAATTTGGTATTTCGCTAATTGGTTTAGGAAAAACATCTTTATTTTTTAATTTACAAGCACTTACGCATAAAGGTGTTGCTAAATTAGCACAGCCATCGCAAAGGCTTAAATCAATTAGTTTTGCCATTGTTTCTTGATTAGTATTCGCAAAAACCTTGCTTACACTAGCAATTCCTGCGATTTTTAAAAAATTCCTTCTATTTAAACTCATAATATTCCTTTTTTTGATAAAGTATAAGAGTTTTTAAAAATTATGTATGTGATAAAGTTACAATGAAAAAGATTGAAGATTTTTTAAATTCTATATTTACAAATAATGAGCTAATTAAAAAATGTTTAGAAAAAGGTCTTTCTAAGATTTATAAAAAAGGTGATGATTTATGGGATTGTCAAGGGCTTATATTTATAATTGATGGAAGTATTAAGATATTTATTGATAATGGCATTAGAAAGATTGATATTTTTAATTTATCAAATGATGAATATTGCTTATTATTAGCTTCTTGCGTGCTAAATAATATTAGTTTTGATGTTAATATTGAGTTTGTAAAAAACACTAATGTTTGGGTAATTCCTAGCAAAGATTTAGAAGAATTAAGCGAAAAATATTTAGAATTTAAACAGCTAAAATTAGACATTATTTCTAAAAGACTTAGCGAAATTATGTAATTTTTAGAAGATTTTGCTTTTATGCCGCTTTCAAATCGTGTTTTAAAATATATAAAAGATAATGCAAATAATAATGAATTAAAAATCACTCACGAAGAATTAGCAAGAGTAGTAGGTAGCTCAAGGGAAAGTATTTCAAGGGTTTTAAAAGAGTTGAAAAATGATAATAAAATCTTGTTAAAACGAGGTGCTATTATTGTTTGTACTTAAAGAATTTAAAACAGGAGTTTAAAATAAATCTTAGATATTGCTAGATTTAAAATTTAAATTTCAAATTCAAATTCTTTAAAATTAAATTATTTTTCTAATTGCAATACTCAAAAATAAAGCTATTTAAAACAACTTGAAATAGGATTTTGGTTTTTTATAATTATTTATATTATAAACTTTACCTATAAATCCTAATAACCATAAACTCCACCAAACCCTTAACTCCCAACTATTTTCAACAATCAATTACCACTAGTCCATTTCAAATAACTCAAAAACTTTTTCACAAATTTTCATTTTTTTCAATTTTTTTAAAAAATATTTTTATATTTAAGAATACTTTAAGTTTTGCTGTATATAATTCAGGCTTTCGTTTGCATAACTTCAGTTATCAAACTTGTTATTTTAAATAGTTTTATTGTTAATTTTAAATATATCAATTATTTCAACGTCAATCTTTGATATCTAAACAAGTGATCAAGAGCCATTTAAAACTTTCTTATATATAAGTTTTAAATCATTCACT